>JAFGPF010000051.1 GCA_016926115.1 Dehalococcoidales bacterium
GGAAGCATGTCAAATCGCACTCGACGACGCCGGAGTGGAAAGGAAGGACATAGAGTTCGTCAGCGGCGGCGTGGACCCGTACGGCGGCACCGGTGGCATGGCGCTGGGGAACCTGGCGGGGAACACGGTTTCACACCGCATGGGGCTGACGGTACCGGCGACAAGCTGTTATAACGGCTGCGCCACGGGCGGCTGGGCGCTAAAGACGGCGCAGGCTTATATCACCGCCGGTTTCTGCGACCTGGCCCTTGTCTTCGGTTCGAGCTCACCGCCTAAGGGCTTCTTCGCTCCTACCGGAAAGGATGACGAATTCGACCCGGGAGACGCGGACTTTCAGCGTTTCCGTCTTTTCGGAAATACGAACGTCACCGGTTTCGCCCAGGGGGCGCTGAGGCGAATGCAGCTTTACGGACTGACGGAGGACGACCTGGCCGAGATTAAGGTGAAGGCCAGCCATTACGCGCAGTTCAATCCTTACGCGCGGTACAAGAAGGTCTATACCAAGGAAGAAGTCTTTGCCTCGCCGATGGTCTCCTACCCGCTGCACCTGCTGGAGGTATGCGCTACCAGTGACGGCGCCGCGGCGGCGGTAGTCTGCAGCATGGAAAAGGCAAAACAACTTACCACCAAACCGGTGATAATATCGGCAATCGGCATCGGTTACAGCAGCTACAGCGACCCCGGATACGCGCGCGGCTCGTTCGGCAGCAGCGCCAAGATTCCGGAGGGGGGAACGGGACTCGAAAGCACCGTGGAATACCGCGCCGGCAAGGCGGCTTACGAGGAAGCAGGACTAGGGCCGGAAGACCTGAGCTTCGCCGAGGTGTACGACCTGACCTGCGCCATGAAACTCGACTGGTTCGAGCAATTACAGCTCTGCAAAGAGGGCGAGGCGGAGGAAATGTTCAGGTCCGGGGAAACGGAGCTGGGAGGCAGGCTGCCGATAGGCCCCAGCGGCGGAGTAGCCGCGACCGGAGAGTCCATTCCGGCGCAGGCGCTCTACTTCGTGTGTGAAGTCGCGGACCAGTTATGGGGCAGGTGCGGGGGAAGACAGGTGGAGGGGGCGAAGGTGGGGCTGTGCGTCAATTCGGGGGCGGGGGGTAATTCCCAGGCGATTATAATGAAGAAGTAGTCCCGATTCGCGGGGTCCTTCGACAGGCTCAGGATGAGCGGGACGGGTGGTAGTAAAAATAGGAATAAATCACTATATACTTGACCGCAATCGATATTATAATAGGGTTAAGAGGAGGTCGTGATGGGCTACATATCCCCGACGCTGGCGGTGCGGGACATGAAAGCGACGCTGGAGTTCTATACCAAAGCGCTGGGGTTTAAAGCGGGGATGACCTTCCCGACGCTGGACGACCCGGAGTACGCGGACATATCGAAGGACGGTATGGTGCTGATGTTCCTGCCGACGAAGAACGCGGGGATAGAGGACGGGGAGGCGCTGGGGCGGGGGGTGAACCTGTACCTTCAGATAGACGGGGACATCGATGCGTACTATGGCGAGCTGAAAAAGCGCGGGGTGAAGATAATCGCGGATATCAAGGACGAACCTTACGGCATACGCGACTTCACGGTGGCAGACCCGGACGGCTACCTGCTTACGTTCAACCAGGTGCCTCAGCCCGGCGGGAAGTCGGCGGCGGGGTTCGGGGCGGAGGAGGAGCTCTGCGAGAACTGCGAGATATACGTGACGACCAACTGCCAGAGCTGCGGGATGCCGATGACGAGTCCGGCGGAGCACGGGGGCGGCTATAAAGAGAACCTGTACTGCGTGAACTGCTGCGATACGAGCGGCAGCCTGAGGAGCTTCGAGGAAGTGCTGGAAAGCATGACCGGCTTCATGATGGAGTCGAGAAAGATGGAGCGGAAAGAGGCAGAAATCGCGGCCAGGCAATACCTGGCGATGATGCCGGCGTGGAGCGGCCGGTAAAGGGGGGAGGGGTATAAAATGAGCATGGACATGTTCGAACAGCAGTCTAACCAGCAGCAGTTAGCGCAGGCGCCGCTGGCCACAAGGATGAGGCCGAACACACTGGAGAACTTCGTGGGGCAGGAGCATATCGTTGGGAAGGGGCGGGTGCTGAGGAAAGCGATAGAGGCGGACAGAATACCTTCCGTCATATTCTGGGGGCCTCCGGGGTGCGGGAAAACGACGCTGGCGAACGTGATAGCCAACAGCACGGGGGCGTTCTTCGCGTACGTGAGCGCGGTCAGCGCGAGCGTCAACGACCTGCGGAAGATAGTGGCGCAGGCGCGTGAGCGGCGCAAGGTACAATTGCAGAGGACGATACTCTTCATAGACGAGATTCACCGCTTCAACAAGACACAGCAGGATGCGATACTGCCTTTCGTGGAGGACGGGACGGTAATACTCATCGGGGCGACGACGGAGAATCCCTCGTTCGAGGTTACGTCGCCAATGCTTTCCCGGGCGCGGGTGCTGCCGATGAAAGCCCTGAACGAAGAGGAAATCCAGGTACTGATAACGAGGGCGCTGCACGATAAGTTCATGGGGATAGGCGACCTTAACGTGGAGATATCGGCGGACGCCGTGAACCACCTGATCGGCATGTCCAATAACGACGCGCGGATAGCCCTGAACACGCTGGAAACGGCGGCGATGAGCACGCTGCCGAACGAAGGAGGAAAGCGCGTCATAACGCTTTCGGTCATCGAGGACGCGCTTCAGCGGCGGGCGGTCATTTACGATAAGGCGGGGGACCAGCATTACGACCTGATATCGGCGCTGCATAAATCAATGCGGGGCTCGGACCCGGACGCGTCGCTGTACTGGCTGGCGATAATGCTGGAGGCGGGGGAGGACCCGCTGTACGTGGCACGGCGTCTGATAAGATTCGCATCAGAGGACGTGGGCATGGCGGACCCGCAGGCGCTGGTGGTGGCCATGGCGGCGCAGCAGGCGGTACACTTCATCGGAATGCCGGAGGGTAACCTGGCACTGGCGCAGGCGGCCGTCTACCTGGCCACGGCGCCGAAAAGCAACTCGCTGTACGAGGCTTACAAGAGGGTACAGGACGAAATCAAGCACGGCTCCAGCGAGTCGGTGCCGCTGCACCTGCGGAACCCGGTAACGCCGCTGATGAAGGATATGGGGTACGGGGAGGACTATAAATACGCACATGATTACCCGGAGCACTTCGTTGAGCAGCAGAACCTGCCGGACAGCCTCAAAGACAAGAAGTTCTACAGTCCGGGCGAACTGGGGTACGAGAAGCAGGTGGACTCCCGGTTAAAGTCCTGGTGGCGAAAGAAAGGGTCAGGCGGCCAGGAAGAAACACCGCCGGAAGAAGAACCCGGAGAAGAACAGTAACCCCGGCCCCGCCGAGTGTTAAAACGTCTTGACATTTCTTTGCGATTTCCCATAGACTGGCAGAGGTAGAAACACTATTTCCGGTCCAGAGGGAGGAAATTGCCCCTAATGTTCGGGCGCTTGCCAGGACTGCTCAGCTACGCCGCAGCATCACCCCTATGCAAGGATAAGATATTTCTCATTAACCCGGGACAGGTTGCATTGCCAAGTCCCGGGTCTTTTTTGTCTGAATTTCCCGCGTGCGTACCGGAGGCACTTTCCCCCGCAAAGGAGTAACAGCCATGGTCAGATTGCCTTTTATACCCAAGGAGCATAAGTTCTTCGAGCTTTTCGAGGAGAGCGCGCAGAACATCGTCAAGGCGTCCCAGGCGCTGAAAGAGATGGTGGACTCATGGGAGTTCATAGACAGCCGGGTGGCGGAGATAACGGAGATGGAGCACCAGGGCGACACGATTACGCACCAGATAATATCGCTGCTGCACCGGACCTTCGTGACGCCTTTCGACCGTGAGGACATAGCGCTGCTGGCGCATACCATGGACGATATCATCGACTTCGTGCATTCGGCGGCGGACGCGATGTTCATCTACAAGGTGGACGGGGCCACCGTCAGAGCCAAGGAGCTGGCGGGTATAATCGTACAGGGGGCGACCGAGGTAGACATGGCGGTGCGCGGTCTGAGGAAGCGCTCCGAGCTGAAGCGAATAATGGAGCGGTGCGTGGAGATAAACCGGCTGGAAAACATGGCCGACAGGGTGTACCGGGCCGCGATGGCGGAACTCTTCGAGAATACCTCCGACGTGACGCAACTGATAAAATGGCGGGAAATCTATGAGCACATGGAGGCGGCGACGGACAGGTGCGAGGATGTGGCTAACGTCCTGGAAGGGGTAGCCCTGAAACATGCCTGATACGTCAGCGGCACTATTCGTCTTTATCATTGTCCTTTCTATCGGTTTCGGCGTGGTCAACGGTTTTAATGACGCCGCCAATGCCATTGCGCCCGCCATCGGCGCAAGGTCAATTACACCGAGAACCGCCATTATCATAGCTGCGGTTGCCAACATGGCCGGAGCCTGTACGGGTATAGCAGTAGCCCATACCATCGGCAAGGGGATCCTGATAGCAGATGCGATAACATTTGCTACGGTCATTGCAGCGCTTGCATCCATTATTATCTGGGGTACGGTTGCGACCTACATGGGGCTGCCGATAAGCCTGCACCACGGATTTATCGCGGGGCTGGCAGCGGCCGGGGCAGCGGTAGCGGGTAATGAAGCGATAGTATGGAGTGTAATGGGTCAAATACTCGCGGCGGTAATCATCGCACCGACACTTGGCCTCGTCGGCGGATTTGCGGCCATGATAGCAATATACTGGATATTCAAGCGCGTCGCCCCAGAGAAGATGAGGAGAATTTTTACCGGAGGACAATACTTTACGACAGCCTTCATGGCTTACAGTCACGGTAAGAACGATGGACAGATGCCGATAGGCGTAATCGCGATGGCGATGGTAGTTTATTACAGTGATTCGACCATCTGGGACCGGCTTTCCGTAGCGTCGTCCGATCTGTGGTGGGTAATAGTGATACCGGCGCTGGCAATCAGTGCCGGTACCGCCATGGGGGGGTGGCGAGTAATCAAGACAATGGGCATGAGAGTGACGACATTAAGGCCGGTACAGGGGTTCACTACACAGGCTGCCGCGGCTACGGTTATCGAAGTAGCCTCATCTCTTGGTATCCCGGTTAGCACCACCCATCTTATCAGCGCTTCGACAATGGGAGTAGGAGCAACCGAGAGATTCTCTGCGGTGCGGTGGGGGATAGCGGGGAATATCGTGGCGGCGTGGATATTGACGTTCCCGATATGCGGGGCACTGGGCTACCTGTTCTCATGGCTTTTGCACCTGTGGTTTTAGAGGACCAGACCTTACCGCTCCCGGTCGATTTCAGACACTATCCCCTCTTTCTCTCTTCAACAGGCATCAATCCCGAATAACACGTCACCGTTTTAACGGGAGGCCGATTCCTCTTATCACCACGAGCATGGTGCACCGGGCAATGATTCGTTGTATGATATTGAATAACGCAACTGCCGGATGAAAGGTAACGACAGATCCAAATGAAGAAGGAATGCATATTCATCGACGTTTTCACAGAGGTACCGTACGCGGGCAACCAGCTTGCCGTATTTCCGGACGGCGAAGGTATATCCGATGAGCAGATGCAGAAGCTGGCACAGGAAATCAATTACTCCGAGACGGTTTTCATTTTCCCGGGCGACGAGGCGGAGTACGATTACGAGGTAAGGATATTTACGGTCGCCGCCGAGTTGCCTTTCGCGGGACACCCGGTACTCGGGGCAGCGTATTCAATAAGGAATATATTCAACACATGGCCGGAAAGCCAGAACATTTTAAGGCTGAAAACGAAAGCGGGTTTTATCCCGCTGGAACAGAAAGATACAGACATCTGGATGACCCAAAACGAGCCGCGATTTTTTAATCGTTATGAAGACAAGGCGGAGATATAGGCAATGGTCAGCCTGCTGCCGGAAGATATAGCCGACGATTTGCCGGTGGAAGAAGTCTCCACCGGGAATAGAATACTTATTATACCCGTTAAGGACCTGGCGGCTACGGGCAGGGCAAACGGAAACGTAAACCTGCTGCGGAATTTTTTCAGTAATAACGATTGCATAGGACCTTACCTTTTCACAAGACAAACCGTAAGCAGTAATGCCGTAGTACACACCAGATTTCTCGCGGCGCACATGGGGATACCGGAGGATGCAGCTACTGGTTCGGCGGCGGGTCCGCTAACGGCTTACCTGCTGAAATATAACTTATTCGGCAACAAGTTCGAAATAGAAAACGAGCAGGGGCTGGAGATGGGGCGACCTTCGAAGATTTTAATGCACGGCGAAATAGAGGGTGACAGGTACGTAATAAAGACAGGCGGGACATGCGCGTACGCAGGGAAGGGTGAGTTCATTATATAGCCGGTGAAACCGGGCAGAGTCGACACTTACAATTGGATCTTCCTGGGGACGACGCGGCATTTCTCGGCGGTAATGATGGCATCGATATCGGCGACAGCCCGGTTGATCTCGCCCCGGCGGTTGACGACGATATAGTCGAAAACGGGGAGCTGTTCCATCTCGGCGGCGGCGGTCTCCAGGCGGAGAGCGAGGTCCGATTCCGATTCGGTGCTGCGCTGCCTGAGACGGGACTCCAGTTCCTGCATGGAAGCGGCGGCGAGGAAGATAAAGACGGCTTCCGGGACGGCTTTCCTGATAGTGGCGGCACCCTGAACATCTACCTTGACGACGACATCCTTTTCGTCGGCGAGGGCTTTTTTAACGGGTTCCGAGGGAACACCGTAATAGTTGCCGTAAACTTCGGCATATTCGAGCAGCTTGCCGGAATCAATCATCTCCCGGAAAGCTGCTTCCGAGACGAAGCGGTAATGAACGCCGTCCCTTTCATTCGGGCGCTGCGGACGGGTGGTGACGGTGACGATAAATTCGAGGGGGTGAGCGGACTGCCTGAGACGGCTCAGTACCGTGTCTTTACCGACACCGGAAAGACCGGAAAGGACTACGAGCAGCGGGCCCGAAGGGGGACCAATGGCAGAGGACTGCTCAGGATTCATCGATGCCGTCAATTTGCTCCTGTTTACCGGTGGTGACCCGGCTTAACTGAGGCCGACTGGCAATGGTCTCCGGAGCAAGGGCCGCTAAAACAATATGGCCGCTATCGGTGAAGATAACAGCTTTGGTCCTCCTGCCGCTGGTCATATCGATGACCTTGCCATTATTTCTTCCTTCATGGATAGTGCGCTTGGTGGGCGCCGAATTCGGAGAGGCAATAGCGATTACCCGGCCCATCGCCAGAATATTACCAAATCCGATGTGAACCAGTTCAATGTTCATGTCGTCACCTCGTACATTATTGCCAGAAATATCTGTTTCCCGGGAACACCCAGAATTCACATACGCATTCGGTTGAGCCGGGCTTAGCGAAGCATAAACACATATACTGGAATAAACAAAAGGTAGATAAATATTACGCCACGGGAAAAGCCCTCCAATAACCTAGCACTTGTCCCCACTGTTGTCAAGGGCGTTTTATGCTGGCGGGTTTGGAGGCGGGGGGATTGTATATGAAAATTTTACGAGATATCTATCAGTTTTTAACGATTATCCCTTTTCATAGCGGTTATATTGTGCTAAAATATAGAGTAACTCAGTTCTCAGGCAGGTAATTAACAACAAAAAACGAGAGACCATTTAAGTCTTCTGGTGGTTAGAGCGGAGTGGACCCACCCGTTCCCATCCCGAACACGGAAGTGAAACGCTCCAGCGCAGACGATACTGA
>JAFGPF010000052.1 GCA_016926115.1 Dehalococcoidales bacterium
CTTCCCCAGGATGCTTTATGCTGTTACCGGTATCGAAGAGTTCGCCGACTGGTCGTACCTGGGCAGGGTGGGGGAAAGGGTCTGGAACCTCGACCGCGCCTTTAACGCCCGTGACGGCTTCGACCGCCGCCATGATACCCTGCCGGAGCGTTTGCAGACCGAGCCGCTGCACGTCATCGACGCCGAGGGCGAGGGCCAGATGGTAAGAGACCTGGACGGCTTCCTCGATGAGTACTATAAACTGCGCGGCTGGACGGCTAACGGCATACCCGGACGTGAGAAGCTCGAAGAGCTTGGTCTCGACTACGTGGTAAAAGACATGGAGCCGTTCCTATAATAAATTAACATAACGTCATTCCCGCCCCGATGAAGTCGGGGTAAACTCCAGCGGGAATCCAGTTGGTAATAAAATAAACGTTACGTCATTCCCGCGGAGGCGGGAATCCAGTCTCCCTGCTCTGTCATTCTGAGCGAAACGAAGAATCCGGGGTAGGAGTGGTGGACTGGATAGTCGGGTCAAGCCAGATTATGGCAGGAGTGCAGTTATTTCTTCCGAAAGGAGAAAACAATGGACTTACGTCTAAAAGACAAGATAACCCTGGTGACCGGTGCCGGCAGCCAGATAGGCTACGGCAACGCCATTGCCCTGACTCTGGCGGATGAGGGGTGTGATATCGTTGCGGCGGACATAGAACTCGACGGGGCTAAAAAGACCGCCGCCGCCGTCGAAGCGCTGGGACGTCAGGCGCTTGCGGTAAAGGTAGACGTGACCAAGCAGGCGGAAGTAGACGCTATGGTTAAAAAGGCAATCGATAAATTCGGCAGGATTGATATCTTGGTCAATAACGCCGGTGCCAGTAGCCGGCTGCGGCCGTTCATGGAAATGACGGAAGAGGACTGGGACTTTGATATCAACACCAACCTTTACGGCCAGATGAGGGTCGCCCGGGCCGTCCTGCCCCATATGATAAAGCAGAAATACGGACGGATTATCAATACCTCCGGCGGGCAGGGCGTCCCCAGTATATCAATATACGGCGCCGCCAAGGCGGGCGTGGTTATGTTCACGCAGGCGCTGGCACGGGAGGTAGCCCAGTACGGAGTTATTGTTAATGCCGTCGGCCCCGGACTCGGCAAAACGGGGCTCGTTTACCGCGCCCCGCAGGAGTTCCTGGAAGGGGAGAGGCAGCGGTCTTTGTTGAAACGACTCTGCGAGCCGTCCGACGTCGCGCCGGTGGTGGCTTTCCTGGCATCGGACAGGTGCAGCTACATGACGGGACAGCTTGTACAGTTGAGCACTTCTTAGTCTCTTATTCGTTGATATCTTTTCCCATCCATGCCGCCCGGTTACATCTTCTGCTTATCCCATGGATTTCCCCTCCCGGTTTCCCCCTTTAAAAAAGGGGGACTAAAGGGGGATTTTCACAAAGCGGGTGTTTAAAAGGGGCGCCGCCCCTCTTCCTGAAAAACCCTTCCCCCTCTCCAAACAATAGTATAAATTGTTTTTTCGATAATACTGTTTGGAGAGGGGGATAAAGGGGGTGAGGTTAAAATAATGATGCGGTGTGCTATTTATTATCTATAAGCGTGTCCCAGGGTGTATCCAGCTGGGGCACCGGGATCTCTATAACCACCGGACGGTCTGCCTTAAGTGCCGAACCAAGGCTTTCACCAAGTTCTTCGTGGCTTGAGAGTCTAATGCCGATTCCCCCGAAAGCCTCGGCAAACTTTACATAATCAGGATTATGCAGCTTATTCCCGACATACCTGCCGCCGAACTGCCGGCGCTGTATGCCGGTGACCGTCCCGTAAGCATTGTCCGAGAATAAAAGCACGACCACGTTTATATTTTCCTGGACGGCGGTGGCCAGCTCCGCCGAGGCATACGGGAAACCTCCGTCGCCGCAAATGGCGACTACGTTCTTTTCGGGATTACCAATCTTGGCGCCGAGCGCGGTTGGGAAAGCGAACCCCAGCGTGGCGAAATACGAGGAATCGACGTAGGTAAGTCTTTTATTAACCGGGTAAGCGATATCGCACCAGTAGCCGATGTTGGTGATATCCGGCACCAGAATGCCTTCATCCCCCATGACTTCGCGTATCGACCGTATGATATTCATCTGGAGTGGTGCACCTTTCTCAAGTCGCGACCTTATTTCCGTCCTTATTCCGGCTATCTCGGCGTCCTGCCAGCGGCTGGCGGAAGAGCCTGATATTTCTTCCAGCAGGGCTTCCAGGGCGGCGCGTGCGTCGGCGGTAATACCGAGGTCGATTCTGTGGTTCCTCCCCAGTTCTTGGGGGTCGTGGTCTATCTGGATTACTTTTTGGTCGGGCCGCAGTTCCAGTCGCGTATTGCCGGAGGCGCGCAGCCGGCTTCCCACCACCAGGATGACGTCCGCCTGCTTGAACACGGGATTCAGCCAGAGCATGAAGTTACCGGCGCAAAACGGGTGGTCGCAGTGGATGACGCCCTGTCCCTCCGTGGTCATGACCACCGGGGCTTTGAGCGACTCGGCGAGCCGGGCGATTTCCCCGGAAACGTCCGCTTTAGCCGCGCCTCTCCCGGAGAGAATCACCGGACGGCTGGCTTTGCCGAGAATCCCAGCGGCTTTCCTGATATCTTCGGGATCTGGCCGGGTGGGGGGACTTACCTCGACCGGCGGCAGGGACATCTCGGCTTTTTGCGACCATATATCGTAGGGGACTTCGATTTCCACGGGACGGGGTCGGCCGTTTTTCAGTTGGGTAAACGCCTCCCGTAAGACCGCCGGGATTTCTTCGACTCTTGAGACGCGACCGCACCACTTGGTCAGGTACTTAAATATTTCACTCTGGGTATCCAGCTCGTGGAGGACTTCCCGGTTATGACCGAGGTGTTCGCTCTCCACCTGGCCGGAAATCAGGAGTACCGGCGTCGAAGCGGTATAGGCGGTGCCGATGGCGGCGGCGGTGTTCAGGGCGCCGGGTCCCGGCAGCACCATGGCAACGCCTGTCTCGTCAGTTGTGCGGGCGTAGCCGTATGCCATGTAAGCGGCGGTCTGCTCGTGGCGCGTGGATATCCAGCGTATGTTCTTCTGGCGGTAAATGGCATCGACGGCATCCATAATCTGCACGCCGGGCAGTCCGAAGACCACCTCCACGCCTTCCCGTGCCAGGAATCTTGCCAGCGCTTCGGCGCCGCTTAAGTAAGGCATCATATACTCCGTGTCCGGGATATGTCTATATCAATATAGTATAAGAAAAAGAAAAGTGGGGCAACAATGGGGATACGGCTGGAATGGATAAGAAGTAACTACTGTAAAATGATAGTGTTTGCTTGACGGCATTACTCTAATGCCGTGTTCGTACGGACGCGATATAGTATCTCGTAACTGAAATGTCGATGTTTTTTAAAGACTTATTGTTAGCCGGTATTACCTTTACCGATTTATAATCACGACCTTGCGTTTTTTGCCATAATGCCGAGTCTGCTGTCATACACCCTGTTAAGGAGTGTCTTGATTTCACGGAGTCTCTCGGTGTCCTGGGCTATGCGAGTCAGGCGGTGGGTCGCCCATCTCTCGATTTCCCTGTCGGCAACGCCAAGGGCGCGGGCGACGTTGATAGTCTCATCGGTCACTTTTTTGGAATATCCGGTCTTTTCTTCAAACCGGGCCTGAACACCACTGGCAATAGCATCCATCCTGCCAAAAGACGCTGTTAGGTTCTGTCTGGTGTGTCTGTCCAAAGATATATTTGAAGTACTCATGAATCGTCTCTCTTTCCGGGCTATGGCTGCTCCCGAGGTGAACCTGCCTGCATGAAGGAGCCATTACCCATAGTCAGTATAGTCAGAGATTATATTTCTGTTTTTCTCTTATTGGCGTTAACCCCCTTCTTTAGAATTTTCGTCTTCGAATATCCATCCCCGGATGGGCATGTTCCACTGCTCCAGGAATGCTCTGAAGTCCTGCTTATCGATGCGGTAATGACCGCTGGGCAACCTGAAAGCCTTCAACCGACCGCTCTTTATCCATTCGAGCACCGTACTCTTACTTACCTGGCAGTAGGTGGCGATGTCCTGTGAAGTTAACCTGATATTGGTATGGCGGTCTTTTCTAGGCAATAGATAACTCCTTCTGGGCAGTTACACAAGTAATGCACTATGTGTTTTAAGTGATTCGTTCAAAGCGAGCGTATCAAACATATAATAGATATGCGTCATTACATTCACATCACAAAACACGGCGAAAAAGTCACAAAAAAGTCACAAAAATCGGTACTTATGGATAGGAAATAAGTCATTATTACTTGTGATTTTCTTTATTACCCGGGGTAATGTAGATGAAGAAAAAATCACAAAAAGTCTGAGATATCGTAATTTGGTTATGGTCAATAGAAGTTGGTTTGACAGGGCGTTATATTGTTGATAATATAGAACGTCTGGAGCATCAGTGTAATGGTCAAGAAAAAAGAATCGGAGAGCAGAGTTCCGGATTTCGGAATTAAGCATAGGACGCGCTCGGGACGTACGCCGGAATCGGGTATCGTCGTAAGGAGCAAGGTCTGGTTGGAGAAGGACGGCAAGCTGTTCATGGGATGGGGAAGGATGACGTTGCTGGAACGCATCGACCAGTACGGCTCGATATCGGCGGCGGCAAAGTCGATGAAGCTGGCGTACCGTAATGCCTGGCTCTGGGTCGAGGCGATGAACCGTCTGGCTCCCATGCCGCTGGTGGAGAAGGCAACCGGCGGGAACCGGGGCGGCTACGCGCGGCTGACCCAGGAAGGGCGGAGTATTATCAATGAATACAAGGAAAAGCGCGCCAGCGTACGCCGGATGATAGACTGATATTTTTTTTACCCTGCGTCATATTTACAATGATATAGCGTATAGAGTCTGCAAAGCCTGGAAAGGTGTAAAAACCGTTGAAGAAAATCATACTCGTATTGCTGGGAATACTATTACTGACGACTGTCGGTGCCTGTGCTGAGGAAGACATGGCGCCTGTCGGAATGGCGGTCGAGTTTATGGACCATGCCTCCTGCGCTTATATCAGTCAGGATAAAGGGTGGTTTGTAGATGAGGGGTTGAATTTAACCGCCTACGAGAGCTATGCCACCGGTATGGCTCTGGCTTCGGCTCTGGCACGGGGTGATATTGGGGTCGCCTATATCTGCCTGGTTCCCGCCATCAATGCTTACGCTAACGCCGGGGTGCCGCTGAAGGTGGTGGCCGGAACGCATAAGTATGGCTACGGCCTGGTAGTCGATGCGGACAAAATTAAAACTGTAAAAGACCTGGAAAAGCCCGATGTTCGCATTGGCTGTGTAAGAGAAGGCGGCGCCGTCGATGTACTGTTCCACAAGGTTATTGACACGTACAACGTTGATGAAGGTAAAGTCATGGACAATGTCCAGCGGATGAATCCCGCCAGACAGGTTATCGCCATTGAGTCGGGGCAGCTGGATGCCGCCTTTTTACCCGAGCAGTGGGCGACCATGGCTGAGGAGTCCGGATTTACCATGCTGTTAATGGGTCAGGATGTCTGGCCTCAAATGCAGGGCAGCGTGGTGGTGGTTAAGGAAGACCTTATAGAAGACCATCCGGAAATAGTAAGTAAACTGGTAAAGGTCTCACAGCGGGCGACCGACTGGGCAAACCAGCACCCTGCGGAAGCGGCTGAGGTTGTAGCCCGGCAGTTACAGGCATCCGGCAGTGAAGTCTTGCCGGTTGAAATAGCCGATACAGCTTCCGGTCTGGCTATTACCGGCGAAGTGCTGCTGCGCTCCATGAAGAGGATGGAATTTACCACGGACATCGACCCCCAAATAGTCCAGGATACTATCGACTATATTGCCGGATTGGGCTATATACAGAGCGGCTTTGACGCCGGAGATATTCTTGATTTGAGGTTCCTTGAGGGTGACTATACTCAATAAACTGAAACCGGGCTGGGGTTTGTTACCCGTAGCCGTGTTCCTGGCTCTTTGGGAGCTGGTGGCTAGGCTGGATATACTTCCCGGTCGCTTTTTCCTGCCGCCCTTTTCAGAAGTTGTTGTAGAGTTTTATAACCTCAGCGCCAGCGGGGTGCTGGGAGAAAATTTCCTGAGCAGTCTGGTCAGGGTTCTTATCGGTTTCGTCGCCGGTTCCATAGCCGGTATCCTGGTGGGGACTATCATGGGCTGGCAGCGGGTTATCAACAGGGCTCTGAATCCTATCATCAGCCTGTTCTATCCTATTCCCACCCTCGGCTGGATACCCCTCCTGATGCTCTGGATAGGTATTAACGAGATGCTGCCGATTACCCTGATTTTTATCTGTTCATTTTTCCCGGTGCTTTATAATACGGTTACCGGTATTAAGAATGTGGATATCGACTATATTAAGGCGGCCAGGACCCTGGGGGCATCGGATAGAAAGATT
This sequence comes from Dehalococcoidales bacterium, assembly GCA_016926115.1. The sequence goes on from JAFGPF010000052.1 coordinate 6,407, forward strand.
CTGACCACGGTGGTTATGCCGCTGGCCCTTCCGAATATCTTCACCGGACTGAGACTGGAAGCGGGCATGGCTTGGCGCACGATAATCGCCGCTGAAATGGTAGCTATCCCCACCGGAATCGGCGCTTTGCTCATGAAGGCGGAGAGCCTGATTCGCATCGATATCATCATCGTATGTCTGATTGTCCTGGCGGTAATGTGTCTTGCCTTTGAGAAGTTCTTTGAATATCTAGAGACCAGGCTGACCGCCAGGTGGAGGTAAAATGCCGTCTATCACGCTTAAGAACGTATGTAAATTCGTTTGCCAGGATGTAAATCTTGAGATACTGGACAAGGAATTGCTGGTCGTTCTGGGTTCCAACGGCGCCGGTAAGACCACTCTGATTAATGTCATTGCGGGTTTGACCGATTATAAAGGGTCGGTGCTGTTTGACGGTGTTCCGGTGGACAAACTGCCGGCGAACAAGAGAGAGGTGGGGTATCTGTTTCAGAGCCTGGTGCTGTTTCCCCATCTCGATGTCGTTGCCAATATTGCTTATGGTTTGAACGCCCAGAGATGGCCGCGACCCCGGGTGGAAGACAGAGTGGAAGAATTGCTCGACCTGATGAATATCAAGCACCTGGCCGGGCGTTATCCCCGGCAGCTGAGCGGCGGCGAAAGGCAGCGGGTAGCCCTGGCTAGGGCTATCGCCTCGTCGCCGAAGGTGTTACTCCTGGATGAGCCGCTGTCCAGCCTTGACGCTCAGACCGCTAAATACCTAAGGACCGAGCTGAAGCAGTTGCAGAGGAGGCTGGGAATTACGGCCGTGTACGTGACGCACGACCTTATGGAGGGGGTGTCGATGGCGGATAGAATGGCAGTTATCCAGAACGGGCGTGTGGAGCAGGTAGCCGAGCCGGAAAAAGTACTCTTCTACCCCGACAGCGAAAGGGTCTCCGATTTTATCGGCGCACCGAATATTCTCGATTGTGACTACTGCCGGGACCTCGGGCAGGGGGTTATGGAGGTCGGCTGCAAAGGTCTGAAACTTACCGTTCCCTCCGAGGGTGGGCAGATTCGAAAGGTTGCCATCTTACCGCGTCATATCTATGTTTCCGAGACCAGGCCTCCGGGACTGAGTGTCAACGGTTTTCAGGGTAAAATCACTAATATCAAGCCTGCCGGTAATACGGTAAGAATCTGGATTGATGTGGATTCCAATCATCTCATGGCCGAGGTACAGTCGTACATCTTCGAGGAGATGAATCTGGAAGTGGGCAAAGAGGTCTTTCTTATTCTCAGGATGAGAAGGATACGTTGCTACGAAAGTGCCGGCAACTGATATTTCAGGAAATATTTAGAAAAATCATAAAATCCACCCAACCTTTTCTTGCCTTTAGCGTTATAATATAGTGAACGCATGTGTAATGGGAGGTTGTTATGAAAAGGTTGATATTAGGACTATTAGTAGCATTGCTGGTACTGGGAACGATAGCCTGCGCCGAAGCGGAAATGGGCGCACCCACTCCATCCCCCACGCCTGTGCCGGCACCGGAGAGTTTCGGGAAAGGTAACTACGATGGCATCGTGGTAGAAACGCCGCCAGCTCCGTCAATCAGTATACCGGAGCCTAGACCTACCCCCGCTCCGGAACCCGAACCCGCACCGGCGCCGAGATCTGTTGAGGAAGGTTCCAGCCAGGACTGGACCGGCGAACGCCTGATTATACGCTCCGCTTATATGACGCTGGTGGTGGTGGACATAGACTCGGCGATTGAGCAAATTACCAATCTCGCTGCCACTTACGATGGCTTTGTTGTTTCGTCGAATGTCTGGCAGGACAATGACAGAACGGCAGGGAGTATCTCCATTCGGGTAAATTCCAACCGCTTTAACGAGTCGCTCCAGACCCTGCGGGCGCTGGCGGTCGAGGTGAGGTCGGAGAGCACTTCCGGAGAGGACGTGACCGAGGAATACGTCGACCTTGCCGCCAAGCTGCGTAATCTCGAAGCCGCCGAGGTGCAGTTGCTCAAGCTGATGGAACAGGCAGGCGACGTCAGTGACATCCTGGAAGTCCAGCGCGAACTCGTCGATACCCGGGAAGATATCGAGCGTACCAGGGGACGCATGCAGTACCTCGAGGAGAGTGCTGCCATGTCGCTTATCCAGATTCAGCTGGAGCAGTCCAAGCTCACGGCGGAGCTGAACGCCAGCACGAGGACCGTTAAGGAAGGCGAAAAGCTGCAATTTTACTCCATCGTCGCCGGTGGGTTTACTCCCTACAGCTATGAGTGGGACTTCGGCGACGGCAATACCAGCACGGAAGCCAATCCCGTTCACGCCTACGATACGGATGGCGACTATACCGTGAACTTAAAAGTCACCGACGACCGCGGTAACGTGGCGCCCTATGAGAGAGAGGACTATATTACGGTTCTTCCCGGCTGGGATGCCGGTGGCATTGCGGGCGCTGCCTGGAACGGTCTCGTCGGGTTCGGCCGCGTCATCGCCGATATCATCATCTGGCTGGGTATCTTCAGCCCGGTCTGGATAATCATCGGCGTTATCCTCTACTTCACCTGGTGGCGCAAGAGGAAGAAGCAGTAAATCAAAGTCCTGTAAATAACCGGAGAGGGGGCTCAGCCCCCTCTCTTTTTAAAACTTAAGGAATGATATTCTTCAGGATATCTTCCCGGCTCATGCCTGCCACAGTGATTGTCTTGTTCCGGCTGGTCTGACCCTTGACGATAGCGATTGCTGACTTCTTTACCCCCAGCGCTCGACTCAGAAAATCGATAAGCTCCCGGTTGGCTTTACCCTTGACCGGCGGTGCGTTGATTTTCACGTGCAGCACGCCTTCGGTAAAACCGGTAATTTCATTGCGTCCGGCGTTGGGCGTAACCTTCAAAGACAGCAGGTCACTCTTACTCCGGTTATTTACAGTCAATTATCTCTATTCGTAGCCGCCCTCGCCTCCGCCGCCGCTGCCGCTACTGGTCGTGATGGCGATGGTCGCCAGGAGCAGTACCGCCGAAAGCACGAACCAGAACATATAGCCGAGGTCGTTAACATCGAGTTCCGGGGCTACGTCGAACCCTATCAGTATGCCCATGATGGCGCAAAGTCCGCCGATACCACCAAGTATCCCTGCTATGATTCCCATGAAGTGTGACCTCCTTATCGGTTTATTGCCCGGCTTCGATGGTATATAATTATATCGGGCGCCTTATACTATTCGTTTGGAGATAATATAGCATGAAACTGACAAATAATCTATATTTTTTCCCGGAACAGGGGATGCTGGACTGCAATACTTACGTCATTACGGGCAGTCCCGGCATCATCATCGACCCCGGCAATGCGGATTACTTGATGTCACGCGTCGCCGGCATGAAAAAAGACGGCATCGACCCCGCGGATATCGGTATCATCGTCAATACACATCTGCACATGGACCACTGCGGCGCCAATGAAGACTTCAAGAAGTTATCCGGGGCGAAAATCGCCCTTCATCCCATCCAGAAGGAAAACTATCGGCTGGTGGTCGTCGACGGCGCTCGGGTTTTTGGCATGGAGCCCATGGAATTTACCGAGGATGAAGTGCTGGAGGGCGATACTCTGAACAACGACGGTGTGGAGATGGAGATGATTGTCTCGCCGGGGCACTCGCCGGACTGCGTCTGCTTTTATAACCGCCGGGATAAAGTGCTGGTCTGCGGCGACGTTCTTTTCGAGATGAATACCGGCCGCGTCGACCTTCCCGGCGGCAACGGCGAGGACCTGAAAAAGTCCATCGAATCTCTTTCCAAACTGGACATCGAGTACCTGCTGCCGGGTCACATGGGCGTCGTGTCCGGCGCTGACAGGGTGACCGCCAACTTCGACTTTATCAGGAGCAACGTCTTCGCATGGCTGTGACCGGCGCGCCGACGGAGTCCTACGAACTCGGCCCCATCCGCCCCCCGAGCGAGGCATACTCGCTGCTCATCCGCGTAACCCGCAACTGCCCCTGGAACCGCTGCAAGTTTTGCCCCATCTATAAAGGCTCTAAGTTCCAGCTGCGTACCGTCGACGAGGTAAAACAGGATATTGATGTCGCTAAGGCCATTCACGATGATATTATCGAGCTTGCCCGTAAATCGGGCGGGGGTGATATCCGCCGGACGGCGGCGATGGTCAGTAACGGCGCCGCTACCGATGCCGCCCGCAATGTCGCCCTCTGGATGTACGCCGGCGGCAAGCATGCCTTCCTCCAGGATGCCAATACCCTGATTATGAAGACGCCTGGCCTCGTGGAGGTGATTAAGTACCTCAAGCAGACCTTTCCGGACATCGACCGTATCACCAGCTACGCCCGTTCGAAGACGGCGTCTCAAAGGACTGTGGAGGAACTGGTGGAGCTGCGTAAAGCCGGTCTCTCCCGGATTCACATGGGGGTGGAGTCCGGTTACGACCCCGTCCTCGAGTTCATGGACAAGGGCGTGACCGCCGCTGACCATGTAAAGGGCGGAAAGAACGTGGTGGCTTCCGGTATTTCCCTGTGCTCCTATGTCATGCCGGGGGCGGGTGGTAAAAAGATGTGGCGGGAGCACGCGCTGGAAACGGCGAAGGTACTCAACGAAATCAACCCCGACTTCATCCGCTTACGGACGCTGACCATCCAGCCCCGGATGCTGCTGCATGAGGACGTGGTCAGCGGCGATTTTATCCGCCTGAACGATGAAGAAATCGTGGGGGAAATCAGGCTCCTCATTGAGAACCTCGACTGTTCTGCGGAGATTGTCAGTGACCACATGATGAACCTGCTGCCGGAGGTCGAAGGGAAACTGCCGCAGGATAAGGATAAAATCCTGTCCATCATCGCGCGTTTTCAGTCGCTGCCTCCACGGGAGAGGGACAACTACAAGCTGGGACGCCGACTCGGCATATATGATAAACTGGATAACCTCGACGATACTTACCGCCGCGGGGAAGTGGAGAAGGTGATGACTCGCATCGGCAAAGATACGCTCGATGACGTGCTGTACAATCTGATGGAAAGGTACGTGTAGATATGGGTCTGGAATCGGAAATCGGCGAGTTATTAAGACGGAAAAAGCTGACCCTGGGAATGGTGGAATCGGCTACCGGCGGACTGATATCACACCTTATCACCAACGTACCCGGCAGTTCCGACTATTTCAAGGGGGCGGTGGTTTCCTACGCCAACGAGACCAAGATTAACGTCATCGGCGTAAAAGCCGCCACGCTCGATGAATACGGGGCGGTCAGCCCGCAGGTCGCCGGGGAGATGGCGGCGGGGGGCAAAAGGCTGCTGGACGCGGATATCTGTATTGCGGATACCGGCATCGCCGGTCCCGGCGGCGCCACGCCGGGCAAAGCGGTGGGGCTTTTTTATCTCGGCATGGCGAACAGGGACGGGGTTTTCACTCGTAAACACGAGTTCCACGGCAACCGCGAAGATAACAAGCGCCGCGCGGCGGAAACGGCTCTGGGGTGGCTGAAGGAATACCTGGTTTCATTGACATAGACAGGAGATGGAGAGTGGATATGACCTGTTCGTACGATGGAATCAGCCGCGAATATTTCCGCACGAGGAAGGGAAATCCCGGGTTTGCGGAGTTCGTAATTGCCCGTGCCGGACTGGATAAAAGCCGTACCGGAAGTCCGCTGACCATAGTGGAACTGGGCGTCGGCGGCGGTCAGCAGACCGGGTTTATTGAGAAAAAATTGGACGCCGTCGGAATTTCCCGATATAAAATCCTCGCCTATGATAAATCGTCCGACCAGCTGGACCTGCTCAAGGAGAGGATGAAAAGCGGGGAAATCAGCGAAAAAGTCGTCCCGACGCAGATCGATTTCGATGGGAAACCTCTGCCGCTTGAATCGGAAAGTATAGACCTCACCTGCATGGCATGGGTGTTGCACCACCTGTCTCATCAGCAGGCTGTCCTTAAAGAAATTGCCAGGATAACCCGCCTGGGGGCGAGATTTTTCATGTATCAGGTAACCATAGAAGACCTCGTAGACCATCAGCTCGACGAATGGTTCCCGATGAAATACGAGTACGACAAACGGAGATATCCCACGCGTTCACAGTTGAAGCAGATGTTTTACGATGCCGGATTTACTTGCGAAGAACCTCATATAATCAGGGGAGATAACGCGAGATTAATCGACCGGGCGCTGCTTGAGAGCGTGGAAAACACGAGCATCGATTCCGTGCTCAGGATGATTAGAGATGACGACCCCGCCGGTTTTACCGAAGGGGTGAACAAGTTGAGGAAAGAAGTGGAACGTGCGGAGCGTTCCGGTAAGTACCGTAATTATCGTACTGTGGACAGGAAAATTTTCTGGGGAATCAAGGAATAGCCAGGACCCCCGCTCATTCTGAGCTTGTCGAAGAATTCCCGCCTAGGCTTGCCTGTCGTAGCTCTTGCCTGCCAAAACTCAGTAAAAGCAACGTGCCGGTTAGCATAGTCGCGCCTCGCCTCATCTATTGCTTATCCCGTATTATCTTCACCCCTCCACCCAAAAAGGGGAGTGCGTAAGCGAGAGGGGGCGCCAGCCCCCTCTCAAGTAACCTCCCCCTCTCCAAACAAAACATAATGCGTTGTTTTCTAATCTTGCTGTTTGGAGAGGGGGTAAGGGGGTGAGGTAAACTGGATACAAACGGCTTTGTCTTAGAAATTCCTTTCCCCAATGGATTTATTGATTGCCATACCACACCATCAGTGTTATACTCTGACCATATTCTTAGCTGGATTGGAGATTTTCCGTGAAAAGAATCGACGGGCGTACCTATGACGAACTGCGACCCATCAAGATAATCCCCGGCTACCAGTCATTCGCCGAGGGCTCCGCGCTTATCAAACTGGGCAAGACTCACGTTCTGTGCTCGGTCAGTGTCGAGGAAAGGGTACCGAATTTCCTCAAGGGGAGCGGCACCGGCTGGATTACCGCCGAGTACGCCATGCTGCCCCGCGCCACGGTTACGCGCACCCAGCGCGATTCCACGATGGGGAGAATCGGGGGACGTAATCAGGAGATACAGCGTCTCATCGGGCGCTCGCTGCGGGCCGTGGCGGACTTAGATGCCCTGGGTGAAAGGACCTTAACGGTGGACTGTGATGTCCTCCAGGCGGACGGAGGCACGCGTACCGCCGCTATTACCGGCGCCTACGTCGCCCTGTACAAGGCGATGGAGACGCTGCAGAATATGGGCGTAATATCGACCATACCGCTGAATAGCGCCGTGGCGGCGACCAGTATCGGCATCGTCAACAGCAATATGATGGTAGACCTGTGCTATGACGAGGATGCCCGGGCGGGAGTGGACTTTAACGTGGTGATGACCAGCAAGGGTGAGTTCGTCGAACTGCAGGGAACCGCCGAAGGTAAACCCTTCAACAAGCAGGCAATCGACGATATTCTCTCACTGGCGGAGAAGGCTATTCAACAGCTTTTCCAGGCACAGCAGGACGTCTTAAAAAACAAACAATAGCTATTATCAACACCAATATTTAACGTCGTTCCCGCGAAAGCGGGAATCCAGACTCCAACACCCTCCACTCATTCTGAGCCTGTCGAAGAATTCTCACCCGGCCACCCGGTTACATCTTCTGCTTATCCCTTCGTATCAACCATCGGGGTGTTTAATAGGGGCGAAGCCCCTCTTTTGAATTCAATCTCCCCCTCTCCAAACAAAATACCAAAGGCTTTCTCTGATGTAGTGTTTGGAGAGGGGGTCGGTGGTTGAGGTACAGAATAGGTTCGGCGCTGGAAATGAAAAAACAGCCGCCGGCAGGCTATCCTACGGTCTTACCTGTCCCGTCCCCAGGATAATCCACTTGTAGGAGGTCAGTTCCTTCAGTCCCAGCGGACCGCGCGCGTGCATTTTCTGCGTGCTGATGCCCACCTCCGCCCCCAAACCGAACTGGCTGCCGTCCGTAAAGCGCGTGCTGGCGTTGACATAAACGCAGGCGGCGTCCACCTCGTTGAGGAAACGTGATGCGGCGCTGTCGTCGCCTGTAAGGATAGCCTCGGAATGCCCCGAGGTATATTCTTGGACATGCTCTATTGCCTCGTCGAGCGACCCCACTACCTTCACCGCCGCAATCAATGACAGGAACTCCTTGCCCCAGTCTTCATCGGTAGCGGGGACGAGTTTCAGCGACTTATCCTCCTTGAGGATGCCCAGCGAACGTTCGTCGCAATGAAGTTCCACGCCCGCTTTATTCAGTTCTTCAGCCATCTTCGGCAGGTAAGCTTTAGCGATATCGGCATGAACGAGCACCGTATCGAGGGCGTTACAGACCGTGGGACGCTGCACCTTGGCGTTATAGACTATCGCCGCGGCGTTATCTATGTCGGCGCTCTTGTCAACGTAGGTATGGCACACGCCGATTCCCCCCGCCACCACTGCCATGGCGGCGTTCTCCCTGACGTACTTTATCAGCCCCGCCCCGCCCCTCGGGATAATCAGGTCGATGACATCGTTCATCTTGAGCAGGTGGTCTACCAGTGAACGGTCGGTATTCTCGATGAACTGCACGCAGCCCTCGGGCATACCGGCTCTTTGGCACGCTTCCTGGATAACCCCGATGATGGCGAGGTTGGAGTTAATCGTCTCCTTGCCCCCGCGCAGGATAACCGCGTTGCCGGACTTCAGGCAAAGTGCGGATATATCTACGGTCACGTTGGGGCGGCTCTCGTAGATAGCGGCGATTACCCCCAGCGGGACGCGCCGCTTGCCGATTTGCAGTCCGTTGGGCATGGTGCGCATCTCGTAAGTCTCGCCGACGGGGTCGGTCAGAGCCGCCACGGCTCTCGTGTCCGCCGCTATGGCTTCGAGTCGGCTCTCGTCCAGCATGAGCCTGTCCAGTAGGGCGGCGCCCATGCCGGAGGCTTTAGCCTCGTCGTAGTCCTTCTTGTTGGCGGCAAGTATCCCGTCTTTCCCGGCGAGCAGGTCTTCGGCGATATTAAGCAGGGCCCTGTTTTTAATATCCGTGGCGAGGTACGCCAGTCGGCGCGAGGCTTCCCTGGCGGCTCTTCCCTTGGCTTTAAGCTGTTCAATTGCCGGTGTCATGGCTTGATTCCTTATAATGTTGAATCGGGCTGGTCCCTTCCACAGAATAGCTGTCTGTCACAAGTCCGAATGAAGAGTATGTGTTCATCCTGGTGATGCAGGTCCCTCTGCGGCCGTCTTCCAGCTCGACTATATAATTGCCCACAGGCATTATATCTTTTTGGGGGGTGATTTCTCCCCACCATACCGGTCCGGCGGGTTCGTTGGACTTGAGGTGAATTTCATAAGTGACATCATCCACGAAATTTTCGCTGTTGTCGTATAGCTTGCCCTTGCCCCTGAAAATCTGCATATGAATTCCGGCGCCATCCCCTTTTGTCCCCCCGCCTAGTAGTCGAACTGCCCGCTGCCGCTGAAATGGTAGACATAGCGGGGCGGGAGGCTGGTGACCGCCCGGTTCACCCTCTTTTTCAGCGCGCATTTGCTGCGGCGGCCGTCCTCTAGCTCCAGCAGGTAACCGCTGCCGTCCTTGATACGCATGTAGTCCACCAGGGTAAGCTCTCCCCACCACCGGGTCTCCGATTCATGTTGAAATTGATAGTTTACTACGGCTATAAGCTTATCGTCATTTGACTGGTACAGTCTGCCTGTGGCCACTTGGTTCCTCCCTTTCCAATAACGCTAGATTGTTCCGGTGCACCACCTCCGGGCCATAGTCGAAGCTTAATAAACTGGCTATCTTGGTGGAATGGGACCCTTTAATGATGCCGATATCGCCAGAGCTGTAGTTGGTGATACCACAGCCGAGATGATTTCCCTCGGTATCGTATATCGCGACGATGTCGCCGCGGTTGAACTTGCCTTCCACGGTATCGATGCCGGCGGAAAGCAGGCTGCGATTTTGCTTCATAAGCGCCGTAGCGGCGCCGGTATCGACGATTAGTTTGCCCCTGGTGCTGAGTCCGGAGAGCATCCAGCGCTCGCGACTTTCCAGGTTGGTGGTGGTGGGCAGGAACCGGGTGCCGATTGACTCGCCCGCTGCCAGCCGGGTGATGACGTCGGGCTCGTGACCGTCGGCGATTATCACGTCCACTCCGGAGGACGTCGCCAGCGCGGCCGCTTCTATCTTGGTGACCATGCCGCCCGTGCCGAGGGCGCTGCCGGTGACGGTTCCCAGCTTCCTGATACTAGCGTCTATATTCGTCACCAGGGGCACGAGTTCCGCTTCGGGATGTTTCGTCGGGTCGGCGGTGTACAGACCCCCGGTATCCGTCAGTATCATCAGCAGGTCGGCGTCCACCAGGTTGGCGACCATCGCGGAAAGGTTATCGTTATCGCCGAACTTCGCTTCTTTAATCTCATCGATGGATATAACGTCGTTTTCGTTAACGATGGCGACGACGCCGAGTTCCAGCAGCGCCAGCAGGGTATTGCGTGCGTTTAGATATCCGGCGCGGTCGGATAGGTCTGCCTTGGTCAGCAAGGCCTGCGCCACGGTAATATCATACCCCTCGAAGAGGCGCTCGTAGATATTCATCAGCCGACTCTGCCCCACCGATGCCAGCACCTGTTTGAAGGGGATGCCCCTGATTTTCCTGGACAAGCCCAGTTTGTAGCGCCCCGAGGCTATCGCCCCCGAAGAAACGAGAACAGTCTCCGCGCCCTTTGCGTGCAGCCGCGCCATCTGGGCGACGAGCCGGGACATGATATCCCGGTCTAGCCTTTCGCTGCCGCCGGTAAGCAGACGTGTGCCCAGCTTGACGACGATGCGCCTGTAGTGCAACTCCGCGGACTTTGCCATTTTACTGTTTCTGCCCATAAGACTATCTTAGCAATTGTTGGTTCCATTATAGCAAGGTGAGGCGAGTTGAACAAGACGCCGATTGTGGTGTATTCTGATTCTGTTGTCACGAATGAACGAAACAGCCAGTCCCCGGACTAAAAATGTCCTGCCGGTTATCTCTTTTGTAACCTTTATCGGTTTCCTCGATACACACCTGCTAATCCCGGTAATGGCGCTGTACGCTTACGAACTGGGGGCGGGTATCGGCATTGTAGGGCTTATCGTCGGACTGTATTCCATTATCAATACCCCTGCCAATGTCTTATTAGGGAGGCTGGTGGACAGGGTCGGCTACCGGCTGCCGCTGGTGGCGGGACTCATCGGTGATGCCGTGAGTATGTTTCTCTATACGCTCTGCCGCCTGCCGTTCCACCTGGCGCTGGTGCGGGCGCTGCACGGGATAACCGGCGGTATGGTGGGGCCTTCCACGATGTCTGCCATCGCGTATCACGGCGGTGAGGAAAGACGTGGGCGGGTAATGGCCGTCTACGGCATGTCCCTGGCCGCGGCGACACTCGTAGGATATGGCTTGAGCGGATTTATCGCTTCCAGGCTGGGATATAAGGTGGTCTTCTGGCTGGGTGGGGGGTTGCTGATTATCGGCGCGGCGCTGGCTTTATTGCTCCCGGGAACAAAGATACGGCAAGAGGACACGCCGAAAACATCCGCCGGAGAAGGCTGGCGGAAGGCAAAGGAGCTATTAAAGAGAAAAGGGCTTATCAGCCCTTACTGCACGATATTCGCGCAATATTTTTCCTTCGGCGGCGTGGTGACGCTGCTGCCTTTATATCTCAAAGACCGGGGCATGGAAGCCTTCCATATGGGTATATTACTGGCGGTGTTCGCCGTGCTGTTCATCATTTTACAGGTGCCGGTGGGTAATCTCTCCGACCGATTCGGCAGGGTGGGGCTGGCTATCGCCGGGCTCGCACTGGGTATCGTTGCGCTGGTGCTGCTGCCCTGGATGACGGCCTTTCCGTTGTTGATAGCCGTCATGGCTTTATACGGCGTCGCCTACGGCATGATTTTTCCGTCCGTCTCGGCAATGGTTGCCGACCATACCGACCCCGGAGAACGCGGACTGGGCACCGGGATTTTTCACGCCCTTCTCACCGCCGGGGTAGCCATCGGGGCGCCGGTGATAGGCTGGGCAGGTGGCGTCGTGGGGGTAGAGTCGGGACTGATACTTAGCGCCGCCGCCATGGTGCTGGCTTTTGTCGTGACGTTGGCTGTCAGTAAGCAAGCCTAGTCCCGGCGGTGGTTCTGTGATAACATCTAATTAAGGGCTGGTCGTTAACGACGAGCCCTAGAAGTGTTTGGGGGTATATTTATTGTCGGCACTCGGAAAACTATTAAATTTAATTGAATCTTCGCCCGCTTATATCAGGCTACTCGATGATTTGAAAACTAAAAACGATAGCAGGGTGGTGGCTCTGGATGCCGCCAGGCCATATCTGGCGGCGGCGCTTTACCAGAACCTGCGGATGCCGGTACTGCTGGTCACGTCCCGGCCGGAGAATGCCAGGAAACTCCACGAGCAGCTTACCGGCTGGTGCCGTCCCGGACTGGTCAGGCTTTTTCCCGAGCCGGATGTACTGCCCTACGAACGCCTTGCCCCGGACACGAGCACGGAGATTGAACGTATCCAGGTACTTTCCGCGCTGACAGACGAGGACATCGATTCGCCTCTCATCGTAGCCTCGGCGGCGTCGCTGATATCCAGGACGACTCCGTACCGGGACTTCGTTTTCGCCTGTTTCACCGTGAAGCTGGGGATGGACATACCCCCCTTCGACCTGCTGGGAAGGCTGGAAGTCATGGGCTACCGGACGGAAAACGTGGTGGAACTGCCGGGCGCGGTGAGTCATCGCGGCGGCATTATCGACATCTATCCCCCCACCCTTGAAATGCCCGTCCGGCTGGAATTCTTCGGAGATACCATCGATAGTATACGCAGCTTCGACCCCGTTACCCAGCGCTCCATTGAGGTGGTGCCCTCGGTATCCATCGGACCGGCGGCGGAACTGCTGGCCCCCCGCAGGATGGACAGGATAGCCCTGGAGGAAACGCTGGACCGACTCGACCTTGCCGGTTGCGCCGCCGGGATAAAGCAGCAGTTCCGGCACGATGCGGACATGATGCTTGAAGGGCAGTTAACGCATGAGGCGCAGTTCTACGCCCCGCTTTTCAATGATGGTGGCCTGCTGGACTACCTTCCCCCTGATACCTTGCTTATACTCGATGAGCCTTCCAATATAGAGCAGGCCGCCGCCGACTTCGATGACGAAGCAGAACAACTGCGTTCGGAGAAACTGGAAAGGGGAGAGTTGCCCCGTAATTTCCCCCGTCCTTACTTTACCTGGGAGGAACTTGGTCCGAAAATCGGCGACCGGCAGAAGCTGGAACTGGCGGCGTGGGGCATGGAAGAAGGACTGGACTTCATTTCCGCGCCCGCCTATACCGGCAAGCTGCCCGTGTTCCTGAAAAAGATCGCCGAGCTTAAAGGTCGGCAAAAACGCATCGTCATCGTCAGTCACCAGGCGAGCCGTCTCTCCGAGCTTCTCGCCGAAGAGGATATCGTCGCCGCTCCTGTGGAAGAAATATCCGGGGTGCCCGGTCCCGGTGCGCTGGCGCTGGTGCAGGGCTCCCTGCCGGAGGGCTGGGTAATGGGAGGGGAGACGTATCTCTTTACCGACTCCGAGATTTTCGGCTTCGTCAAGCAGCGCCGGCTCGCCGGGAAACGCCCCGCCCCCCGCCACAAGCTTATGGTTGACATAATCCCCGACGACTTCGTCGTCCACGTGGAGCACGGCATCGGCAGGTTCACCGGCGTGACGGTTCTCAAAGCCGCGGGGGTCGATAAAGAATACCTGGTATTGAAGTACGCAGCGGGCGACATTTTGTATGTTCCCACCGACCAGATAGACAGGGTCAGCCGCTATATCGGGACGGGCGACCGGTCGCCGGTGCTAAGCCGACTCGGCACGCAGGAGTGGACGAGAACGAAGCAGCGGGCTAAAGAAGCGGCGGAACTGCTCGCGCAGGAACTCCTCGAGCTTTACGCCTCGCGGGAGGTCGTGCCGGGTTTCGCCTTCTCGCGCGACTCCCTCTGGCAGCAGGAACTGGAGTCGGCTTTCCCTTACGTGGAAACACAGGACCAGCTTGAAGCCCTGCGGGAGGTCAAGGGCGATATGGAAAAGTCCCGCCCCATGGACCGGCTCGTCTGCGGCGACGTGGGCTACGGCAAGACCGAGGTCGCCATCCGGGCGGCGTTCAAGTCGGTCATGGACAGTCGGCAGGTCGCCGTGCTGGTGCCCACCACCGTGCTGGCGCAGCAGCATTTCGACACTTTCTCCGAGCGACTCGAAGCCTTCCCGGTGAAGGTGGAGATGCTGAGCCGGTTCCGCTCCCCGGCGGAGCAACGGAAAATCGTCGACGGCGTGGCCAGCGGTTCGGTGGATATCTGTATCGGCACCCACCGTCTCATCCAGAAGGACGTGGCTTTCAAGAATTTGGGACTGCTCATCATCGACGAGGAGCAGCGGTTCGGCGTCAACCACAAGGAGCACTTGAAAAAGATGCGCCAGGAGGTGGACGTGCTGACCTTGAGCGCTACCCCCATACCCCGCACCCTGCACATGTCGCTGGTGGGCGTGCGGGACATGAGCACCATGGAGACGCCGCCGGAGGAGCGCCTGCCGGTGAAGACGTACGTCGCCGAGTATAACGACCACCTGGTCAGGGAGGCGGTATTGAGGGAAATCGAGCGTAACGGCCAGGTGTTTTTCGTGCATAACCGGGTGCAGAGCATCGCCATGGTTGCGGAAAACCTGCGGGAGCTGGTGCCGGAGGCGGAGGTCGCCGTCGGTCACGGGCAGATGCCGGAAGAGCAGCTTGAAAAGGTGATGAACGACTTTACCCGCGGCAGGGTGGATATCCTGGTCTGCACCACGATTATTGAGTCCGGACTGGACATGCCCAACGCCAACACGCTGATTGTCAACCGGGCGGACAGGTTCGGGCTGACGCAGCTTTACCAGCTGCGGGGCCGGGTGGGACGAGGCGCCAACCTCGCCTACGCTTACTTTCTCTACGACCGCGGCAAACGGCTGACCCCCGTAGCCCACCAGCGCCTGCGCACGATTTACGAGGCGAC
>JAFGPF010000053.1 GCA_016926115.1 Dehalococcoidales bacterium
GGGGATGTACTCGGTGTTGATAGAGAAGGCGGGGTACCTGGCTCGGACGGTAAAGGACATCGACGCCAGCAAGGACGTCAACATCGGCGACATAGAGCTTTATAAGGGATAAACATCCGTTATCTACGGAATTGTAAAAGAATATATAACCGGGCAGTCGGGCAGGCATGAGCGGCAATTGTCGTTAGATACCGGTTTGACTGCCCCGGTTCTATTTTTATTCATGTCAGGGATGGTATAATCCATCCTTTCGTGCCATAATTGTTTCAGGAAACAGGTCAAGAGGAAGGTAAATGGCACAAAAAAAGAAGGCTGAAAACCGCGTAAGAACTTTCATCAAGAGCACCGATTTATCCTCCGGCAGCAAGCACTCTCACCTGGCGTTCATCGACGTTAAAGACGGCAGGATAGTCAGGACCCGGCCTTTCCGGTACGACTGGAAATACAGGCCGGAAGAGTTCAATGCCTGGAAGATAGAGGCACGCGGGCAGACTTTCGACGTGCCGATGAAGTCGCTGATAGCCCCTTTCGGGCTGGGCTATAAAAAACGAGTTTATTCGCCGAATCGCATTATGTACCCGCTGAAGCGGGTCGACTGGAATCCCGACAGCGAGAGAAATCCGCAGAATCGCGGCAAGAGCGGCTACGTGAGGATATCCTGGGATGAAGCCACGGATATCGTCGCCAGTGAAATTAAGAGGATTCATAAGCAGTACGGGCCTTATGCCATACTCGGGCAGGCGGACGGTCACGGGGAGACGAAGGCAGTGCACGCCACGCACGGCTGCGGATGCCGGTTGCTCGAACTCATGGGGGGTTTTACCTTCCAGGTCAGGAACCCGGACAGCTGGGAGGGATGGTACTGGGGTGCTAAGCACGTCTGGGGCTGCGAGCCGGTGGGGCTGCAATGGCCCTATAACGCCAATATAATACCGGACATCGCCAAACATACCGAACTTATTCTCTGCTGGGGGTGCGACCCCGAGACCACGCCGTGGGGATTCGCGCCGGCGCAGATGGCCAGCCGGTGGTTTTACTGGTTCACCGAACTCGGCATCAAGCAGATATACGTCTGCCCGGATTTGAATTACGGCGCGGCTGTCCACGCGGACAAGTGGATTCCCGTCCTCCCTAATACGGACGCCGCCCTGCATCTGGCAATCGCTTACCAGTGGATGGCTGAAGGCACTTACGATAAGAGCTACATCGCCACCCACACGGTGGGATTCGACAAATTCGAGGAATACGTCCTCGGCAAGGAGGACGGCATTCCCAAGACGCCGAAATGGGCGTCGGGACTATGCGGCGTGCCTTCACGCATTATCAAAGCCCTGGCGCGGGAATGGGCATCAAAGGTGACTTCAACGGCGCACGGACTGGGCGGACCCTATATCAGGGGTCCCTATTCCCACGAGCCGGCGCGACTCGAAGTCATGCTGCTGGCGATGCAGGGACTCGGCAGGCCGGGCGTCCACCAGCATGCCGTAC
Source organism: Dehalococcoidales bacterium (assembly GCA_016926115.1). Next base: position 1,489 of record JAFGPF010000053.1, read on the forward strand.
TGGAAGGCGCGTTCTTTTCCTCGGCGGTGCTACAGAAGCGATGTTTCAAGCACCGTCCCTGGGGCGTCGTCGAGCCGGATATTTCAAAGGCGGTGCGGGGGTACGATAACTTCGCCCCCATGCCCAAGCAGGTAATCCCTAAATGCCTCGTCCACGAGGCTATTTTAAAAGGCGAGTTCAGCATCTACGGCAGCGGCTACCAGATACTGCCGACCGAAGACCAGTTCAAGAAGTACGTCTATCCGGTGCCGGGCTGCTCGCCGGTGCACATGATATGGACGGACGCCCCGTGTCTGACGACCTGCTGGAACGACGGCAACAGCCACGTGAAGGCTTACCGCCACCCTTCGATTGAGTTCATGCTTGCCCAGCACCCCTGGATGGAGAACGACTGTCTTTTCGCCGATATCATCTTGCCTTCCAATACCAAGTACGAGACGGAGGACATCGGGGAGGGAACCACCGGCGACCAGTTCGAGAGTATTTTCCTGGAGAACAAATGCGTCGAACCAATCGGTGAGTCCAAGAGCGAGTACGAGATAGTCTGCCTGATTGCCGAGAAGCTGGGCATGCTGGAGAAATATACGCAGGGTAAAACGGTGCAGGAGTGGATAAAGCTGGGCTTCGACGAATCGGGCGTGCCGCAGGCGGGACTCTGCGACTGGGAGGAGTTCAAGGAAAAGCAGTACTACGTCGTGCCCACCGACCCCGACTGGGAGAAACACCCGGCGGGCATGTACGAATTTTACAAAGACCCGGAGAAACACCCGCTGGCGACCCCCACCGGCAAGCTGGAATTCGAGTCCACCAACCTGAAAAAGCACTTCCCCGACGACGAGGAAAGGCCGCCGGTGCCGCACTGGATACCCTATGGTGAATCGCACCGGGAGAGCCTGCAACTGGACAGGGCGAAGAGATACCCGCTGCTCTGCCAGTCCAACCACCCCCGCTGGCGGGTACACGCCAACCTCGACGACGTTAACTGGTTCAAGGAAATCCCCACGTGTAAAGTCAGGGGAGCGGACGGGTATTTGTACGAACCGCTGTGGCTTCACCCCGCGGAGGCTGAAAAACGGGGTATTAAGCACGGGGACGTGGTCAATATATTCAACGAGAGAGGCGGCGTGCTCTGCGGGGCTTACGTGACGGAGAGGGTCATGCCCGGCGTCGCCTACGTGGAACACGGCGCCCGGTACGACCCCATCATTCCCGGGGAGCTCGATAGGGGCGGCGCCATCAACACCATCACCCCCTATAACTGGTCGTCGCGTAATGCCGCCGGCATGGTGGTCAGCGGATTCCTGGTGGAAGTAGAGCGGGTCAACCTGGATAAACTGAAAAAGCAGTACCCGGAGGCGTTCAATCGTCCCTACGACTGGGCTTCCGGGCTTAAGTTTGAGAGAGTATTAGAAGGATAGATAATCAGGGGACACAATTGCCGGAACAGATTCTAACACAATGTACCGTGGGCGGCGCCGTGTTTGTGCACGTTAAGGACGGCGTCATCACGCGGATACGTCCCCTGGTCTTCGATGATAACGATACGCCCACCTGGACAATCGAAGCCAGGGGCAAAAAGTTCTCTCCGCCCCGCAAGGTCGCCCTGAACCCCTACGTCGTCCCGGAGAGAAGCCGTGTTTATTCCGATAAACGAATCAAATACCCATATAAACGGGTGGATTATAATCCTGAAGGCGCCAGAAACCCGCAGAACCGGGGTAAATCCGGCTACGAGCGGATAAGCTGGGACGAAGCGCTGGATACCATCGCCGGGGAGATGAAAAGGATAAGGGAGACTTATGGTCCCGCCGCCATTACCGGCAGTACTTCATCGCACCACAACTGGGGGCTGCTGTTCTACAAGATGGGACCGTTCGGCAGGTTCTTTAATATGCTCGGATACACCACGCTGTTCGATAACTGCGATAGCTGGGAGGGGTGGTTATGGGGGGCGGTGCATGCCTGGGGCTATCACTGGAAACTCGGCGTCACGGATAACGTGGACATGCTCCAGGATGCCCTGAAAAACGCGGAGATGGTCGTCTTCTGGGCGAACGACCCCAATTCGACAGCCGGGAACTACTGCGGGCAGGAATCCGTTATCTGGCGCCTGTGGTTGCGGGAACTGGGCATCAAGACGGTATTCATCGACCCGTGGTGCAATTACACGGCGGCAACACTCGGCGATAAGTGGATAGCCCCCCGCCCCGGCACCGACGCCGCCATGGCGGAGGCAATCGCCTATGTCTGGATTACGGAAGGCACTTACGATAAGTGGTTCGTGGAAAACCGCACCCTGGGTTTCGACGAATTTAAGAAACAGGTATTGGGGGAGAAAGACGGCACACCCCGCACGCCGGGATGGGCGGCGGAGATAACCGGCGTGCCCGCCCGCGATATTACGGCGCTCGCCCGGGAGTGGGCGTCCAAGCGCACCATGATGGGCTGCGGCGCCATGTACGGGGTCGGCGGGGCCTGCCGCCAGGCATACTCCACCGAATGGACGCGCCTCATGGTGTACCTCATCGCCATGCAGGGAATGGGCAAGCCCGGCGTCAACGTCTGGGGCAGCGCCAGCATGGGACCGCCGGTGGACCTGTCCTTCCAGTTCCCGGGATATTCGTCCGCGGGCTGGGATACCTTCGGGCTGGTGGCGGAAAAACCCGCCGTCAACAAGGTCACCCAGCGCGATTACCGCCTGCTTTTACCGGAGTCCGTCATGAATCCGCCGGTCAGCTGGATAGGGGAGGGCTTCTGTGGGGAATCCATCGAGCAGCAGTTCAAGCCGTACACCTGCCCCGAGCCGGGACCCGACGGCTCCGATATTAAGATGTATTACCGCCACGGCGGCTCTTATATTTCGACGATGACGGATACCAACCGGTTCGTGCGCATGTACCAGAGTCCCAACCTGGAGTTCGTGGTGAACCAGGACTGCTTCTGGCAGAGCGAGACGCGATTCGCCGATATTATCCTGCCCGCCTGCACCAACTTCGAGCGCAGCGATATCTCCGAGTGGGCGGCACCCGGCGGGTACGGCGCCGCCGCCATCGGGCATAACCACCGCATCGTCATCTACCAGAAGAAGTGCATCGAGCCGTTATGGGAATCCAAATCCGATTACGATATTTACACGGAACTCGCCGGGAGGCTGGGCTTCAGGGACGAGTACACGGAAGGCAACTCGGAGGAGGACTGGATTAAAAAAATCTACGATATATCATCGATGCCGAAAATCATGTCCTACGAGGATTTCAAGGAGAGGGGCTATTACGTCGTGCCGCCCCCCGGCAAGGACTACCAGCCCACCGTGTCCAATCGCTGGTACTACGAGGGCAGACCATGTGACGTACCGGACCCCACCAATCCCCGGTTCGGGAAAAAGGGAATGGGCACCTACAGCGGCAAGATAGAGTTCGTCTCGCAGAGCCTGACGCAGCATTTTCCCGACGACGAAGAACGACCGCCGCTGGCGAGGTATATACCCAGCTGGGAAGGCTACGACTCGGAACTGGCGGAGAAATACCCGTTACAGCTTATATCCTCTCATTTAAGGTATTCCTTCCACACCCACCACGAAAACAAGTCGCCGTGGCTGGACGAGATACCGGGAAATCGTGTTATCAAGGACGGGTACGCCTGGTGGCCCATGCGCCTTCATCCCGCGGACGCCGCGGCGCGCGGCATTAAACACGGGGACATCGTTAAGATGTACAACGACCGCGGCGCCGTGCTGGGGATAGCGCAACTGACCGAGCGGCTAAAACCCGGCGTGGTCCACTCGTTCCAGTCGTCGGCCAAGTACGACCCCCTGGAGCCGGGCAAGCCGGGCAGCATCGATAAAGGCGGCTGCGTGAACCTGCTGACCCCGGCGAGGATGATATCTAAAAACGTCCCCGGCATGGCGAGCAATACCTGCCTGGTGGAGATAGAAAAGTGGGAGGGGAAGGCGTAAATGGCGAGATACGGCATGGTGATAGACATCGCCAGGTGCTGCGGGTGTTATAACTGCTTCCTCGCCTGCAAGGACGAGCACTGCGGGCAGGACTATCCAAATTATGCGGCGGCGCAGCCGATGACCGGGCAGTTCTGGATGAACATTATAGAGAAAGAGCGGGGACAGTACCCCAAGGTGAAACTCGCCTATATACCGGTGCCGTGCCAGCACTGTGAGGACGCCCCCTGTGTAAAGTCGGCAAAGGACGGGGCGGTATACCGCCGGCCCGACGGCATCGTCATCATCGACCCCGAAAAAGCGCGGGGGCAGAAGCAAATAGTATCATCATGTCCCTACGGCGTGATTTACTGGAACGCGGAGCAAGACCTCGCCCAAAAATGCACCCTCTGCGCTCATCTCCTCGACGAGGGCTGGAAGGAGCCCCGTTGTGTCGAGGTATGTCCCACCGGCGCCCTGGTTTTCGGCGACCTCGACGACCCCGCCAGCGGGGTATCCCGGCTTATTGCCCAGGGGAATGCGGAGTCGCTCCGTCCCGGAAACGCACTGAAAGAAAAGGTCGTCTATATCGGTCTGCCTAAAAAGTTCGTGGCGGGTACCGTGGTCTACGGCGATACGGACGAGTGCGCCGGGGGCGTTACGGTTACCCTGGCCGGAGAAGACGGGGAGAGAATAGTGGAGACGAATAATTTCGGCGATTTTGAGTTCGAAGGTCTGGCGGGTAACACGGAATATACCGTGAAAATCGAGGCTGAAGGTTATCAAACAAAAGAACTGCCGGTAAGCGCGACGGACGATGTTTACCTGGGCATTATCATACTCTGATGGTTTGACAAGGAATGAGGCAGCGGTATATCATTTTTACGCCGCTGATTTTTCCAGAATGTAATGAATGACGGATATCGAGGTAAAAATGCCCCTGAAGACTAAGCCCGAAACCGTGGAAAAGACCTGTATCAAGGGCACCTGTTTAAGCTCTAACGGCGATAATTCCAACCTGGCTGCCATAGATGTCAGGGACGGGAAAATCGTCAGAATCAGGCCATTACACCTGGACTGGAAGTATAAGCCGGAGGAGTTCCGACCCTGGAAGCTGGAAGCCCGCGGCAGGACATTCGAGCCGCCGTTAAAAACAACGGTTCCCCCGCACGGCATCGCCTATAAAAAGCGCGTTTATTCGCCCAACCGTATTCTGTACCCGTTGAAGCGGGTCGACTGGAACCCCGAAGGCGAGAGGAATGTCCGGAATCGCGGTGTCAGCAAGTACGTCCGGATATCCTGGGACGAAGCCACGGATATCATCGCCGCCGAGATAAAGAGGGTTCAGAAAAAATACGGGCCGGAGTCCATATTTCTCCAGACCGAGGGTCATGGCGAGACCAAAGTGGTGCACTCCGCCCACGGCTGCCCCTGCCGTCTCCTCGACAGCATGGGCGGCTATACGCAGTCGATACGCAATCCGGACAGCTGGGAGGGGTGGTACTGGGGCGCCAAGCATGTCTGGGGCTGCGAGCCGGTGGGCACGATGAACCCGTACCATTCCAATATCTACTGGGATGTCGCCAAGAACACGGACATGATTGTCTGGATAGGCGGCGACCCCGAGACCACGCCGTGGGGGTTCGGGGGCGGCTTTATGCCCGGCCTGTTCAGCTACTGGTACACGGAACTCGGCATCAAGCAGATATACGTCTGCCCGGATTTAAACTACGGTGCGGCGGTCCACGCGGATAAATGGATACCCGTCCTCCCCAATACGGACGCCGCCCTGCATCTGGCAATCGCCTGGGTCTGGATTACCGAAGGTCTCTACGATAAGGAATATATCGCCACCCACACGGTGGGATTCGATAAATTCAAAGATTACGTCCTCGGCAAAGAGGACGGGGTCGCCAAGACGCCGTCCTGGGCGGCGGAGAAATGCGGCGTGCCGTCCCGCATTATCAAGGCGCTGGCGCGGGCATGGGCGGCGGGTGCGACCACCACCGGGCACGGCTTCGGCGGACCCTATATCCGCGGGCCGTATTCGCACGAACCGGCGCGACTGGAGGTAGTGCTGCTGGCGATGCAGGGACTCGGCAAACCCGGCGTACACTCGCTTTTCGTCATCGAAGGCACCTTTATCGCCTACTTCGCCCTCAAGAAAGACATCGGGCAGCCCACCCCGCAGGGGGTCGTCAGGCCGCAGGTACAGCACGCCTACCGCGGCTATTTCCCGTTTATGCCGATGAAGAAGCAGATTATACCCAAGCCCATGACCCACGACGCTATCATGGACGGGAGCTTCGATATAATGGGCAGCTCCGACCAGATGCTGCCGGTGGAAGACCAGTTCAAGCGGTATGTCTATCCCATCGAGGGCTGTAATGAAGTCCACATGATATGGGCGGACACGCCCTGTTTTTCCACCTGCTGGAACGACGGCAACAGCGTACAGCAGGCATACCGTAATCCCAAGATAGAGACGATTATCATGCAGCACCCGTGGCTGGAGAACGACTGTCTCTTCGCCGATATCATCCTGCCCGTCAATACCAAGTTCGAGGAAGAGGATATCGGCACGGACATGCTGGCGTGTCATTATAACTCCATCTATCTCGAAGATAAGTGCATCGAGCCGGTCGGCGAGTCCAAGAGCGACTACGAGGCTGTCATCGAGATAGCCAAAAAACTGGGCATGGAAAAGGAATATACCGAGGGCAAGACCGTCCCCGAGTGGATTAAGTCCGGTTTTGACGGCTCGGGGGTGCCCCAGGCGGGTCTCTGTGACTGGGAGCAGCTGAAAAAGAACCAGTACTACGTCATCCCCACCGACCCCGACTGGCAGAGGTTCCCCGCCGGCATGTACGAATTTTATCAAGACCCGGAGAATCACCCCCTTTCCACCCCCACCGGCAAGCTGGAAATTTACTCGCAGAGACTGGCGGAAAATTTCCCCGACGACGATGAGAGGCCACCACTGCCCAAGTGGATTGAAAAGGGTGAAAGCCACGACGAGAGGATTTCCGGGGAGAGGGCCAAAAAATACCCGTTGCTGGTCATTTCCAATCATCCGCGGTGGCGGGTGCACGCGCAGTTGGACGATATCAACTGGTTCCACGAGATA
>JAFGPF010000054.1 GCA_016926115.1 Dehalococcoidales bacterium
CTTGGCCCACTGCATCAGGCGCATGGTGCACTCGCGCACCTGCCCGATGCTCCCCGCCGCGCTCTCCATGCCCGCGTAATAGGCAGTCTGGATGGAGTCGATGACCACCAGCCCCGGACCAACCTGCTCCGCCTGCTCAAGCACCGTTTCCAGGTCGGTCTCCGCCATGATGAACAGTCCCGCGCCGTCGAGGTTCAGTCTCTCCGCCCGGAGTTTTATCTGGTGTACCGTTTCCTCGCCGGTGACGTAGACCACCCGACGGTGCTCGTCAGCCATGGCCGCCGAAGCCTGTAAGAGGAGGGTAGATTTGCCGATGCCGGGGTCGCCGCTGATGAGCACCAGCGAGCCGGCCACCAGGCCGCCGCCCAGCACCCGGTTGAACTCGGGGAGGGGCAAAGGGGAGCGGTCAGCATCGGCGGTCACCACCTGCGAGAGCTCCCGGGGAGGAGAGAGGCGACTAAGCGGACGAGAAGTCGACGGGGACGTTTTGACCGTCATCTCCACGAAGGTGTTCCACTGCTGGCAGTCCGGGCAGCGCCCCAGCCATTTGGCGCTTTCCCTGCCGCACTCCTGGCAGACGAACATGACTTTAGCGGCGGATTTTTCCGATTTACTCACAAAATGACTTTACAGGATTTGGGGCATTTAGGCAAGGGAGGCGTACAAGGATTTGACCACTTCTATTGTGCGCGTATCAATCGGGCTGGTGCCGGTATCCCACATTTTATTCATGGCGTAGCCCCAGCTCAGCCTGGCGTCCAGGTCCATTACCATCATTGAACCGCCCCATCCAGCCCAGTATAAGGTACGCGGGTTGGGGCTGAGCGGATTTTCTTTACTGGGAAGTCCGAACCCCAGTCCGTAACGGACAGGCAGTTGCGTCACGGGGTCGGTATTGTAGGCCTGCTCCTCGAGGGCTTTCTCGATGGTCGTCATACCCATCAAGCGTACGCCGTCCACTTCACCGCCGCAGGCCATGGCCGCCCCCACCCTTGCTAAAGACCTCGCGTTGCCGTGTCCGTTCGCCGCGGGTATCTCGGCGGCCCGCCAGGCCCTCTCCCAGGAAGTCTGGGCAGTATTGACGGGATTCATCATGACTCTTCCCTGCACGGAATCGGGGTCGAATACCATGGAGCCGGGTTCGCCCGGTTTGGGCATCGGCGGTGGTATTAGTTTACTGACGCGGTGGTCGACTTCTTCAGGTACGCCAATGTGAAAGTCGGCGTTCAGTGGTGTGGCGACTTCTTCCCGGAAGAACGTGCCGATGGTCTTACCGGTAATTCGCCGTACCAGTTCGCCCAGAAGGTAGCCGAAGGTCAGGGCGTGGTAGCCCCATTGTATGCCGGGTTCCCACATCGGTTCCTGCTTTTCCAGCAGCTTAATCATGCGGTCCCAGTCGTAAAGCCCCTCCACCGGGAAAGGTTCGTCCCATCCGGCCACACCGGACTGGTGGCTTAGCAGATAGCGCACCGGGATTTTCTCCTTGCCTGCCTGTCCGAACTCCGGCCAGTATTTGACGACAGGTGCATCTACGTCAAGAAGCCCCCGGTCGACGAGCATCAGCGTGCAGATAGACGCCATATTCTTGGTGGTCGAATAGACATTGGCGATGGTGTCCTTGTCCCAGGGTCTTGTCATGGCTTCATCGGCGTAGCCGCCCCAGATATCCACCACGAACCTGCCGTCCACCGTTGCCGCGAACGAAGAGCCCACTTCAAGGTCATCCTCGAAGTTTTTCCGGAACGCCTCCTTGACCACGGTAAATTGATCGTCGCAGTATCCCTTTACTTCTACATCCATAGTTCACCTCCTTACTGACAGCATGACTTTACAGGATTTTGTATATTTAGGCAAGGGAGATAGCAGGGAAGTATTCGTTTTGTAAAAAGGCACGTTTTTATAATTTTTATTTTGTAGCAGATTTATGATTTGTTTCCGGTTTTTCAGCTTCAATTCGTTTTGTTGGTTTAGGATGTATTTTAACGATTCAGCTACGATTCGTTCCGTCAATTTTCCTGATTTCCGACCCGTTTTATGTTTTTTCAAGGTGCAAGGCCTTATGTGCCGGGAGGCCTGTATACAGTATAAGGGGAGGTGCGGGAGAAGGTAAAGGGGAATTTGTCGCGGGGGATATATAAACCTCACCCCCTGACCCCCTCTCCAATCTGCAACCCCTTATCAGCCCGATGTTTAATCTGATTGGAGAGGGGGAGTAAAAGAAAAGAGGGGCGAAAGCCCCTCTTGGACTCCCTGAATGAAGTCTTTCTATCCCCCCAGGAACTTCAGCCCGCTGATATAGACGCCGGTGATGATAGCCGTTGTAATTACGCCCGCCACGCAGGGGCCCATGGCGAAGGGGAGAATCATGGCTTTCCGGTTCACCTGCATAGCGCATTTCTGGGCCACCTTGGCGGTGGTGGGCACGCAGGAAACGGCGGCGATTCCCAGCAGGGGATTGAAGGGCTGCTTGCTTATCCTGCGGAATATCAGGCCCCCCGCGATGCCACCCAGTCCGGATAGCAGCAGGGCGATTATCCCCAGCGCCAGCAGCAGCAGCACCTTGGAGTTCAGGATGATGTCCACGCCCAGCAGGGCGCCCAGCGTGAAGCCCAGGAACAGCGTCGAGCCGTACAGCAGGGGACCGGATAAAAATTCCACGAACCGCGTGATACCGGCCTCCTTGATGGCGAGTCCCAGGAAGAAGGAAGCGAACAGCGGCGTCGCCACCGGGAAGAGGAAAGCCAGCAGGGTAAACGTGACGATGCAGAAGGCGAACTTGGCGCCGGCGGGGACTTTCGGTATGGTTTTCCAGTCCATCTCCGTCTCCCGCATGCGCCGCGGGATTATCCTCACCAGGAACGGATAGCCCGCGTAGCACACGCCCAGGTACACGTACGCCACCACGGTTATCGGCACGAAGAGGTCTTTAGCCATCATCAGCGAGCCGTACAGCACCATGGGACCGTCCGCCCCGCCCACCAGCGCTATCGACGCCGCCTCGTTGGGGAGGAGGCCCATGTGCATGGCGATGGGCAGCGTCAGTATCGTCCCCAGTTCGGCGAATATCGCCAGGAAAAGGCTCATGCCGGGTCGTGCGAGCAGGATATCGATATCGGTTATCGCCCCGATGCCCATGAAGACCAGGCAGGCGATTAACCCGTTGCTGAACATGAAGGTATATACCGGCTGGAGGAAGTCCACCTGGAGGAAGTACATCAGTTCTTCGAGGTTGCCCGCCAGCGGATTGACGAAGAGCGTGCCGACCGGCCCCGCGTCCGTCATGATAAGTCCCCCCACCTGGCTGGCTTCCAGCACCATCAGCCCGCCGTTGACGGCAATCATGCCGATGCCCAGCGGCAGCATTATCAGGGCTTCCAGGACTTTTTTATAGGAAAGCCAGATAAAGACCAGACCGAGGGCGACCAGGAGCAGCCTGCCGAGGGAGATGGAAGGCTCGGTGATGAAGAAGGTGTAGATACCCTGGAAGAACTCGAGGAAGAACATCAGCCGCCACCGCCTTTGCTCTCCGCCGGGCCTTCGTCCGCGGCGGTCTTCTTTCTCTGGACGATAGCCGCGATGATTTTAACGATGAATGCCACGCATACGGCGATAACGGCGGCCAGCCCGTAGGTAATCAGAGCGAATATCCAGGGATGGAATTCCATAACACTATATTCGGTTTAGTATTCTATAACGGCGATAGCCTCGCCGGGCTTGACCACCTGGTCCACGGCAACATTTACCTCGGTTACCGTGCCGTCCACCGGCGCCAGAATCGGATTTTCCATTTTCATGGACTCCAGCACGCAGATGGTATCGCCCTCTTTAACGGCATCGCCCGTCTTAACGTCAACGCTGATAATTTTTCCGGTGATAGGAACTTCCACGGTTTCTCTCGCCAATTTTCAAGCTCCTTTCTGGTCATCGCCCCATAATTTAAAAGGGCGGTGGGCTCAACTACATGAACTCACCGCCCCATTATACAGGAGTCGGTTTTTTTAGTCACGTCCGGTTATTTAGCGGCGCCGACCGCTATGTTCGGCAGGGAGAAATTGTCCTTCGACTCGATGACAATCTCGTCGTCCTTCAGGTCGACGACCACGTATGAGATGTAGGAGTCTTCCGCGACTTTAAAATCATTCTTATCTTTGTATTTTCTTAACTCTTTGTCCTTGTTCACTTCCTTTAGCCGCTCTTTGATGATATTCTCGATTCTGAACTTGATGCTCTTGTTGGAAAACACCTTCAGCGTATTGCCTTCCCGCTCTGCCTGGAAAATCTCGGGAAGAGTTATCGCTTCTTCTTCCGCCTGTACGGGCGAGGCGTTGGGAATATCTTTTGTGTCTTTAAGGACGTTATCGATTATATCCGTATTGTTGATGCTTGCCTCAATCTCGAAAATCCGGTCGAAGACCTTGAATTCCTCGCGCAGGACGGCTTCGGACAGCTTGTCTTCGACCATGTTCTGAATGACCCGGCGCAGCGGCCTCGCCCCGTAGACTTCATCATAGCCTTTTTCGCCGAGGAAGTCCTTGGCGGTATCGGTTACTTCCAGCTTGATTTCTTTCTCGCTGAGCTGTTTGTTCACGGTCGAGAGCATCAGGTCGACAATCGCCCGTATCTGCTCCTTGGTGAGTGAGTGGAACACGACCGTGCCGTCGACGCGATTTAGAAATTCGGGGCGGAAGGCTTTCTTAAGCTCGTTGAGCAGGTTCTCCTTCATGCGGTCGTAGGTCTGCTCCCGCGTCTTGGCTTCGTCGCTGCGGGAGGCGAACCCGAGCACCGTGCCTTTCTTGATAAGCTCGGCGCCGATATTGCTGGTCATTATAATAACGCTGTTACGGAAGTCCACACGCCTGCCCTTGGCATCGGTCAAATGCCCGTCATCGAATATCTGGAGGAGCAGGTTGAAGACATCCGGGTGCGCCTTTTCAATCTCGTCCAGCAGTATGCAGCTGTAGGACTTGCGTCTGACCGCCTCGGTAAGCTGTCCGCCTTCGTCGTATCCCACGTATCCCGGCGGCGCTCCCACCAGCCGCGATACGGCGAACTTTTCCATGAACTCGGACATGTCTATGCGTATCAGTGTGTCCTCGCTGCCGAACATGAACTCGGCAAGGGTCCTGGCGAGTTCGGTCTTGCCGACGCCCGTCGGGCCGAGGAATATAAAGTTGCCGATGGGCCGCCGCGGGTCTTTGAGACCGGCGCGCGCCCGGCGTATCGCCTTGGCGATGGTATCGATAGCCTCATCCTGGCCGATGATGCGCTTGTGCAGTACTTCTTCCATGTTGAGCAGGCGGCTCGTTTCGTCGTCGGCAAGCTGTACCACCGGGACGCCGGTCCACATGCTCACCACCTCGGAAATATCGTCTTTCCTGACCACCACATCTTCCTGTTCCTGCTCGCTGCGCCATTCCTCTTCCAGCTGCTTGCCTTTTTCCTCGAACTGTACTTCCTGCTCGCGCAGCTGCGCCGCCAGGTCGTACTCCTGCGTCGCCAGGGCGGCGTCCTTGTCCTTGCGGATATTTTCCAGCTGTTCCTTGGCCTGCTTGAGGGTGACCGGCATGGTCCGGTGCCGTATCCGCACCCTCGATGATGCCTCGTCGATAAGGTCGATTGCCTTATCCGGCAGGAAGCGGTCGGGGATGTAGCGGGACGCCAGGTTGGCGGCGGCGTTCAACGCCTCGTCGCTTATTTTAAGGCGATGGTGCTCTTCGTAGCGTTCCTTGATGCCGCTTAGAATCGCCATTGTTTCGTCCACGGACGGCTCTTCCACCAGCACCGGCTGGAAACGGCGCTCGAGGGCGGCGTCTCTCTCCACGTACTTGCGGAAATCGTCTAGCGTGGTGGCGCCGATGCACTGGAGTTCGCCCCGCGCCAGCGAGGGCTTGAGGATATTGGCGGCGTCGACCGCGCCCTCGGCGGCGCCGGCGCCCACCATCGTATGAAATTCGTCGATGAATATCACGCAGTTGCCTGCGGTCTTTATCTCTTCGATTATCTTTTTCAGTCGTTCCTCGAACTCGCCGCGGTATTTGGTACCGGCTACCAGCGAGCCCATGTCGAGCGCTATCAGGCGCTTGTCTTCCAGTGTCTCGGGGACGTCGCCGCTGACGATGCGGTGGGCCAGTCCTTCGACGATAGCCGTCTTGCCGACGCCCGGTTCGCCGATGAGGGCGGGATTGTTCTTGGTGCGCCGGCTAAGTATCTGGATGAGCCGTTCGATTTCCTTGTGCCGTCCGATTACGGGGTCGAGTTTTCCGGCGCGGGCGGCGGCGGTAAGGTCGATGCCCAGCTGGTCCAGGGCGGGAGTCCGACTGGTGCTGCGGGTGAGTCTCGCCTTGGGCGTTCCCTGGGTCAGGATGTGCTGTGTTTCGCCGCGCGCCCTTTCCAGGGTGATGCCGAAGCTGTCCAGCACGCTGGAGGCCACGCCTTCACCTTCGCGCAGCAGTCCCAGCAGGAGGTGTTCAGTGCCGATATAGTTATGCCCCATCTGGCGGGCTTCGTCGATGGCAAGCTCGATGACTTTTTTGGCCCGGGGGGTCAGGCCGGTCTCGCCGCTGCCCGGTTTCTCGCCGCGCCCGATGATGAATTCCACCGCCGAGCGCACCTTACCCAGGCCGATTCCCAGGTTGGTCAGGACCCTGGCGGCTACGCCTTCTTCCTCGCGCACCAGCCCGAGCAGGATATGCTCGGTGCCGATATAGCTGTGGTTGAGGTTACGCGCCTCTTCCTGAGCTATGGTGAGGACGCGGCGGGCTCTTTCTGAGAATTTTTCAAACCTGCTGGCCATATCCCCTTCCCAAAGTTACTTTTTCCGAGATTGAGACCCCTCTATTTTCAATATTATAATAAAGCAAACAGTAAAGCAAGCGGGGATGACAGGTTCCGGTCTCAATATATAGCTATAGACTTAGAGGAATTTGTGTAAGATTAAGCCTCCTGGCAGTGGCATATTTTCCACAAAGGGTCACCCCCTCAGTATCGTCTGCGCTGGGGCGTTTCACTTCCGTGTTCGGGATGGGAACGGGTGGAGCCACCCCGCTCTAACCACCAAGA
>JAFGPF010000055.1 GCA_016926115.1 Dehalococcoidales bacterium
ATACGCGTACCGGATAATCCCGCGATTCTACTCCTGGCGGAAATGACGGGGCATCCCCTAACCGCCACCAGCGCCAATATCAGCGGCAGGCCAGGCGCTTATACGGTCGAGGAGGTCACGGCGCAGCTCGGGGAGAACATCAACGACGTGGCTCTGATACTCGACCAGGGACCCATTAAGTCAAGGGAACTGTCCACGATAATCGATTTGACCGTCAGTCCGCCGCAGCTTATCCGGCAGGGTCGGGTCAGCTGGTTGGAACTCCACGAGGTTATTAAAAGATACCTGGCTTCCGGGTGAGTCATATTGAAAACAGGAGGATTTTTTATGCGCATAGCTATCGGTGGCGACCACAGGGGTTGTAAGCTTAAGGTGCTTGTCATTAAGTTGCTTGAAGAACACGGATATAGCTATCATGACTTCGGCTGCTACACGGAGGATTCGGTGGATTATCCGGATATCGCCGTACAGGTGGCGAAGGGTGTCGCCAAAGGCGATTATGACCGTGGCATACTGATATGCGGGACGGGCATCGGCATGTGCATTTCCGCAAATAAGGTCAAAGGTATCAGAGCTGCGCAGTGTTACAATGCCTTCACCGCCAAGCGGGCGCGCCTGCATAATGACGCCCAGATATGCTGCCTGTCGGCGGAGCAGGGGAAGGCACGCATACCTTCTATCCTGGAGGCCTTTTTGACCACCGAGTTCGAGGGCGGCAGGCACATAGCCCGGATTGAAAAGATAAAGAAAATAGAGGAAGAACAATCAGGTCGCGGTTAAAACGGGTTATGTCAGACTATCGTGAAGAATATCAGCGCAAGCTCATTTCCGCCGAAGAAGCCGCCGGACTCGTAAAGTCCGGCATGTGGATTGACTACGGGGCTATCTGCGGCTTTCCTTCCCTCATCGACCAGAAACTCATCGAGCGGATGGGCGACTTGAAGGACGTTAAAATCCGCGCGGAGCATTCGCACACGCAGATACCCGCCGCCGACCCCGCCCAGGAGCATTTCATCCACAATTCGTGGTTCCTGGGTAAGGTGGAGCGGGAGTACCACAAGAAGGGGGCCTGCTCCTACATACCATTCGGACTGAGCGAAGGACCCCGCATGTACCGCGAGTGGCTTAAGGACGATGTTGATATTACGTTTATTGAAGTCACCCCGATGGACGAAAACGGCAACTTCAATTTCGGCACGGCGGTAACGCGGCAGAAAGCCGCCTGCGAGGTGGCTAAAAAGGTGGTCGTGGAGGTCAACGAGCACCAGCCGTGGGTCTACGGCGGCTATGACGAGGTCGTCCACATTTCCGATGTGGACTGCATCGTAGAGAACTTCGAGTATAAAATACCGGATTTTCCGGCGGCGGTAATAACCCCGGAGGACAGAAAAATCGCCGAACTGCTGGCAGGGCAGATAGAGAACGGCGCCACCATCCAGCTGGGCGTGGGCGCCATCCCCAGCGTCGTCGGCAAGCTGCTGATACAGCACGGACTGAAGGACCTCGGCATACACTCCGAGATGTTCAATGACAGCATGATGGAGCTTATCGAGGCGGGGGTTGTCACCGGTAAAAAGAAGACCCTTAATCCCGGCAAAGCCGTTCACTGCTTCGCGGCGGGGTCGGTAAAGCTGTACAAATTCATGGACAAAAACCTGGCGCTAGCGGGCTTTCCCGTGGAATACACCAACGACCCGTATGTCATCGCCCAGAACGAAAAGCAAATAGCCATCAACAGCAGCCTGCGCGTGGATTTACGTGGGCAGGTCTGCTCGGAGTCGGTGGGCACGCGCCAGATTAGCGGCACCGGCGGCCAGCTGGAGTTCACGCGGGGCGCATATATGTCACCCGGTGGTAAGGCTTTCATCTGCCTCCACGCCACCCGCAAGGATAAAGACGGCAAGCTGACATCCAATATCGTGCCCACTCTGGAACTCGGCGACATGGTAACCGTGCCCGCGTCCGACGTATCGTACGTCGTCACCGAGTACGGCATGGTCAACCTCAAGGGCAGGAGCGTCTGGCAGCGCGCCAAGATGCTGATTTCCATCGCCCACCCCGATTTCCGCGATGAACTAACAGAAGCTGCTATCAAGGCCAATTTCATAACTAGGGGGACAATGGGCTTGGGGTGGTGAGAAACTTAGGGGAGGAGTATGTCAGTATGGAAGACTCCTTCATATTTAAAGTAGAAAAAATTCAGACTGAAGAATTGGCACAATGCCATTTTGGTGATTATGTGAACCTATGGATTCCTAAGGATGTCTTAGAGAAAGTGTATATTTATCGCCCTGGATCTGTCGGTGGTACCGGGAAAATAGGATATGTGGAGAAAAAATATTCAAATATTGTAGCAAAGCATTTAAACAAAGAGTTGAAATGTGAAGCGGAAATAATGGAAATTAATGTTAAAAAGTCACTATGTAAAATCAAATGCAGATTAATATGCCAAGAAGAAATGTTAAGAAAACAGACAGCAGATATTGAAGCTGCCTCTACAGGTTTACAAGCTGAACTGCAAGCAGAATACACGCCAAGAAATCCGGTATTTTTGACAAAGATTCAACTTCCTAAAAACCACAGTTTAGTTGAGGGTCAGGAGTTGTTATTAGAAAATAAATCTATAGATTACTATGTTCAGAATGCAACGAACTTATCTGTAAATTTTGTTGATAATAACGGCATTATTGTTGCGCAAAAGAGTTACGAAACCAAAATTATTCGTAATCTACTAAGAGCTTATTTTAATGATTACATTGTGAAAATCCGTATTAAAAAGATAAATAAACCGGACGAGTATACACTGAAATATATAGATTTTATTGAAGCGCAAGTGCAAATTTCTTTCGAATAAAAGGAGTAGCAAATGACTGATAAAGGTATTTTCGACCTTACCGGCAGGGTTGCGCTTATTACCGGTGGCAGCCGCGGTATCGGCAGGGCGTACGCCGAGGCCGTGGCGGCATTCGGGGCTGATGTCGCCATCGCCGCCCGTGACCGGGGGAAGATTGATGAAACGCTGGCTATACTGGCAAAGTACAAGGCAAAAACCCTCGGAATATCCGCCGACATGACAAAGGAAGCAGACATTAAAAGAATGGTCGATGAGACGGTCAAGAAATTCGGTCGCATTGATGTCCTGTTCAATAATGCCGGCATTGCCAGGCCGCAGCGTCCGATACACGAGGAAAATATTGCCGACTTCGATATTATCATTAACACCAACCTCCGGGCGCCTTTCCTGGTGTTAAAATACGTACTGCCCGTGATGATAAAGCAGAACAAGGGGTCGATTATCATTACCTCTTCCACGGCCGGTATCAGGGCGGAAGTCCCGGAAATCGCCCCGGTCGCTTACTGCGCCGCCAAGGCGGGGATAAATGTCATGACACAGGTCGCCGCCATCGAGTATGCCAGATACAACATCCGGGTTAACTGTATTGCCCCGGGTATGCACCATTCCGAGCTGGGACACGATATTCCCAGACCGGAAACCCCGCCCGACCCCGAGCAAATTGCCGCCATGCAGGAAGTAATGAAGAAAACGAATGAAGATATCCCGATGAACCGCATGGCGGAAGCCGACGAGCTGGCCGGGTTAGCCGTGCTCCTGGCCTCGGACGCCTCCAGCTACATCACCGGCCAGATTATCGCACAGGACGGCGGACGGTCGGCCAAGCACTAGGATTACAGTTTACGTTAAATTTCCACACTCACCCCAGCTTGACAATAAACTCAAATCCGTGCTATCTTTAGGTACGGGCTTTTGGCTAAAAGTTGATTTTCCCGGTCCGTCTCACGAGACGGTTATTTTTTTAATAGACCTTTTTAGGGAGTAGTAAAGTGAAAAGTGATGCCGCAAAAAAGGGAGTGGAAAGAGCGCCGCACCGCTCGCTGCTGTACGCCGTGGGCTGCACGCGCGAAGAAATGGATAAGCCGTTCATCGGTATTGTCAACAGCTTTACGGAGGTGGTGCCCGGGCATATCCACCTGAACGAAATTGCCGAGTCCGTCAAGGCAGGCGTGCGCGAGGGCGGCGGTGTGCCATTTGAATTTAACACCATCGCCGTGTGCGACGGCATCGCTATGAACCATTCCGGCATGAAATACAGCCTGCCGAGTCGGGAACTTATTGCCGACTCCGTGGAGATAATGGCGGAAGGGCATGCCTTCGATGCCCTGGTGTTCATACCCAACTGCGATAAGATTATCCCCGGCATGCTCATGGCGGCGGTAAGGCTCAACCTGCCGGCGATATTCGTTAGCGGCGGGCCCATGCTGGCGGGTACGCTCGACGGGGAGAAAATCGACCTTAGTACCGTCTTCGAGGGCGTGGGCGCCGTCACCGGCGGCAAAATGACCGAGGCGGAATTGATACGGATGGAAGAGGCCGCCTGCCCCGGCTGTGGCAGTTGCTCGGGTATGTTCACCGCTAACACCATGAACTGCCTGACCGAGGCGCTCGGGATGGGACTGCCCGGCAACGGCACTATCCCCGCGGTGGACGCAAGGCGCTGGGGACTGGCCAGGCAGGCCGGACGGCAGGTGATGAACCTCCTGGCTAAGGATATCCGTCCGCGGAGCATCATCAGTGCCGACTCCGTATTTAACGCCTTCACGGTGGACATGGCGCTGGGCGGCAGCAGTAATTCCGTCCTGCACATCATGGCGATAGCTAATGAAGCGGGCGTGGATTTTAGCCTGGCTACGGTCAACGAGGTAAGCGGACGCACGCCCTATCTATGTTCCCTGCGGCCGATTGGCCCCTACCACATAGAAAACCTCGACCAGGCGGGGGGCATTCCGGCGGTAATGGGCGAACTGAAAGACCTGCTGAAAACAAAGGCAAAGACCGTGACCGGCAAAACGGTGGGGGAGAATCTCTCCGGTGTTAAGACACTTAACAGCGAGGTAATCCGCTCCGTCAAGACCGCTCATACTGCCACCGGTGGACTCGTTATGCTTTTCGGCAACCTGGCGCCGGAAGGTGCCGTGGTCAAGAAAGCGGCGGTGGCTCCGGAGATGATTAAGCACAGCGGCCCCGCCAGGGTGTTCGATTCGGAAGAAGAAGCCACGAAGGCTATTATGAATAAGAAAATCAAGTCCGGCGATGTGCTGGTAATACGCTACGAAGGACCCAAGGGCGGTCCGGGCATGCGCGAGATGCTCACGCCCACGTCTCTGATTACCGGCATCGGCTTGGACAAGGAGGTGGCATTGATTACCGATGGTCGCTTTTCCGGTGCAACCCGGGGCGCGTCCATCGGGCACGTTTCCCCGGAAGCGGCGGCTCGCGGGCCGATTGCCGCCGTCAAGGAAGGCGATATCATCGAAATTGATATCGAGAACTGCAAGCTGGATATACGGCTGTCCGAAAAAGAGATAAACGACCGTTTAGCCGCGCTGGCTGAGTTCGAACCCCGCATAAAGACGGGCTATCTCAGCCGCTATATCGAAAAGGTGACTTCAGCCAGCACCGGCGCGGTTTTTGAAAAATAAGGGGAACAAAATGAAGAAAACCGGAGCCCAGATAATATGTGAAAGTATGATTGCCGAGGGAGTCGACGTGATGTTCGGTTTCCCCGGAGGCGTTTTACTGCCGTTTTACGATACGCTGCCCCAGTACCCCCAGATTCGGCACGTACTGGTGCGCCACGAGCAGGGAGCTGCCCATGCCGCCGACGGCTATGCCCGGGCGACGGGTAAGGTGGGCGTGTGCATGGCCACTTCCGGGCCGGGTGCTACCAATCTGGTAACCGGCATCGCCAATGCCTATCTCGATTCCGTGCCCATGGTGGCGCTGACCGGACAGGTAGCCCGGCAGTTTATCGGCAAGGATGCATTCCAGGAGATAGATATTTCCGGCATCACCCTGCCCATCACCAAGCACAGCTACGTTGCCATGGACGCCGGCGACCTCGCTGGGATATTCAAGGAAGCGTTTCACCTTGCCAGGACGGGGCGACCCGGACCGGTGTTAATCGATTTGCCCAAGGATACCCAGACGGACCAGGCGGAATACAAATATCCCGATAAAGTGGACCTGCCCGGCTACAAGATACCCACCCGGGGGCATCCCACCCAGCTTAAGAACGCCGCCAAATTGATAAGTGAGGCGAAGAAACCCCTCATCATCGCCGGCAGGGGTGTCATCATATCAGGCGCCAGCGAGGAACTGAAGCAGCTCGCCGAAACGGCCCAGATACCTGTCATCACCACCCTGCTGGGTATCGGAGGTTTTCCGGAGACCCACGTGCTCAGCTACGGCATGGCGGGCATGCACGGCACCGGCTGCGCTAATAAGGCGATGGACAGCACCGACCTGATGATTGCCATCGGGATGAGGTTCGACGACCGCGTCACCGGCAAGATAGCCGGGTTCGCGCCCAATGCCAAGATAATACACATCGACCTGGACCCCGCGGAAATCGGCAAAAACGTGACGGTAAACGTGCCGATTGTCGGCGACGTCAAGGCGGTACTCCAGGCTTTGAATAAGTTGATTGAGCCGATGGAACATCTCGACTGGGTCAAGCAGTGCGACGCATGGCTGAAACAGCACCCCCTGGAGGATGTCAACGACAGCGCCGGACTGCTG
>JAFGPF010000056.1 GCA_016926115.1 Dehalococcoidales bacterium
ACTGGAGCCGGGGTTCCTGCTCATCGCCTGCGGGCTGCCGGGGACCTGGAAGACCGAGACCACCGAAGAGGTGCAAAAAATCAAGGGCTGCAGGCTGCTGCGCTCCGACCTTATCCGCTTGGAAGTCCTCAAAAACGAGGACATCTTCGATTCTAAAGTGGCGGGTGACATGAAAAAGCGGACGGCGGTCTACGACGTGATGTTCGAGCAGGCCGACGACGCGATGAAGAGCGGCGGATGCGTCATCATGGACGCGACCTTCGTCACCCAGTCCCTGCGGCGGCAAGCCGCGGCCATCGCCGCCCGGCACGGCAAGACCTTCGTTATCCTCCAGACGGACTGTCCGCAGGAAGTATCTATCCGCCGTATCCTGGCCCGGGACAGGGAAAATTATGTCTCCAACGCACTAACCGAGGAAGCCTACCTGAACAACAAGAAGAAATTCGAAGCCGTGGACATCGCCGACCTTGTAAAAGACAATCCCGGCCTGAAGGTCGTTCACCTGGTCGTGGACACCCGCGACGACGCCCCGGAGAACTGGTATATCACCGGCGAGAAACGGAAATAGTACGCTGTCATTGCGAGACCATCCCGATGAGCCTTTCTTATCACCCCGGCGAATCGGGAGGCGAAGCAATCTACAACATTTAAGAAAGTATAAACCGAGATTGCCACGTCGTCCCAACTCCAACGGGACTCCTCGCAATGGCAAATTACATTAGAAGATGAGTCTGGATTATCCAGATAATCTTGGAGATGACATAAAAGTAAAATGAAAATCGACCTGCATATCCATACGGCCACCGGCTCGGACGGGGCCATGAGTATCGAGGAAGTCTTCGCTGAAGCGGCCGGAAGGGGAATCGAATTCATCTCCATCACCGACCACGACAATATCGATTACCAGGAACTGGCCAGCGAACTGGCGGCAAAGCACGGCATCCGGTACCTTAACGGCGTCGAGCTTAATGTGACGTTCCCTTACCGGGGTAAAGATGTCTCGCTCGACTTTCTGGGCTACGGCTACGATTACAATGATAAAGCCTTAAAAGAAAAACTATTGGTTATCAGGGAGCACCGCCAGAAACGGGCGCTTCAAATCATGACCAACCTGAACGCCGAGTTCGTAAAAGAAGACATAACAATGCTTACCGAGGCCGACCTCCGGGACATGCAGGCCGGTGTCGATGGTGTTCTCGGTCGACCGCATATCGCCGATTTCCTGATCAAGAAAGGCATCGTGGTCAGCCGGCAGGAGGCCTTCGACAAATACCTGGTCAGGTGCGATGTCCCCAAGTACCCGCTGTACCTGGAGGAAGCGTCGGCCATGGTGCGCGGCGCCGGCGGCCGTCTGGCCCTGGCACACCCCGCCGATCCCCACGGCACATCTCTCGTCAGTATCACCGGGGACCTGGAGGAACAGACGCAGATTATCGCGGCGGAAATGCTCCGGTTTATCGACGGGGTCGAGTGCTGGCACTCACGGGCCGCGGCCGCGGTCACGGAACATTATGCCGGTTTTTGCCGGAAACACGGCCGGCTGATGACCGGAGGCAGCGACTGCCATCAGAAACCCGTTATCATGGGTACGGTCCCCGTGCCGGACTTCGTGGCTGACCAGTTCAGTCCGCCAGGAACCGGACGATAATCCGTGACAGGTCTTCGATGTCCTTGATACAGGCGAACTCGTCGCGGCCGTGGATGTTGCACTCCGGCCGGATAACACCCATCCCGAACTCCTTGCCTCCCCACTCTTCTACGATGTGGGGCAGGTCCCCGGAACCCATTTCACCGTACTGGCCGCCGGAACCGGTAACCTCCCTTACGATTTTTTCAAGCGCATCGACCAGCGGGTCGCTTAGAGGAGGAACGGTGGGAATGGTCATGACCCGGGTAAATTCCCAGGTAACATTGGGGACGGCGGACAGCGCCGCTTCGAGTTCCTTGCGGGCGTCATAGGCGTTTTCTTCCGGGATGAGCCTCCGGTCTACGGAGACGACGCATTCATCGGGGACGATATTGACCTTGAGGCCGCCGTGTATCATGTTGACATTGAGCCGGGACTCCATAAACGCGAGTCCGGTGTTCGGGGCGGCGCGGACCGCCGACTTCCTTTTTATCACGTCCTTTTTCAGCTCGAGGAGGGCGTTTATCAACCGGTTGGCCTGCTCGACGGCGTTCTCGCCCGTGTGGGACATGGCCGAATGGACGGACTTGCCTTTGACCAGGATGTCGGCGTGGAGTGCTCCGAGATTGGCGATGGAAACGTAACCGAAGCTGGAATCGAGATTGAACAGGTAGGCCCCGGCGACCGGCTGGATGAACTGCTCAAGATATCGTAGCTGGCTGGCCTGGCTGTATTCTTCGTCCGTGGTGATTATCACCGAGAGATCGTATTTCAACTCTTTGTTCTTCAACGATTCCAGGGCGGGGATAAGCGCGGCCAGGCTGCCTTTCATATCCGCGGCGCCCCGACCGTATATTTTCCCGTTCTCGATACGGGGGCTAAAGGCATCCCATCCGTCGGCCGGGACGACATCGATGTGGGCGTAGAAGATGAGTCGTTTTTTGCCGGCCTCCCGGCGGTGGCCGACGAGGTTGACGCG
>JAFGPF010000057.1 GCA_016926115.1 Dehalococcoidales bacterium
CCGACTACGGCAACCGCATGGGCATCGCCACCTCCAACGGGGCAATCGTCTTCGACGAGCGTTACGTGGGCAACCCGCTGGTCTACTGCGGCACCGTGGGCTTGATGCCCGCGAATATGAGCCAGAAAGGGCAGCAGAAACCCGGCGACCTCGTCGTGGTGGTGGGAGGCAAGACGGGGCGCGACGGCATCCACGGCGTGACCTTCGCCTCCGGCGAGCTTAATAAGGAGTCGGAGACTATCTCGTCGAGCTCGGTGCAAATCGGCAACCCGATTGTCGAAAAGAAGGCGCTCGACGCCATTATCAAAGCGCGTGATTTAGGACTTTACCGCCGCATTACCGACTGCGGCGGCGGCGGCCTTTCCTCGGCGGTGGGCGAGACCGGTGAAGAGACCGGCGTGCGCGTCGACCTGGAGAAAGTCCCGCTGAAATACGCCGGGCTGTCCTACTTCGAAATTTGGGTCTCGGAGTCCCAGGAACGCATGCTGCTGGCGGTCCCGCCGGACAAGATAGAGCGAATCCTCAAGCTTTTTAACGACGAAGACGTGGAAGCCACTGTCATCGGCGAATACACGGACACGAAACGTCTGGAATTATATTACCAGGGCAACCTGGTCGCCGACCTCGATATGGCTTTCCTGCACGGCGGGCTTCCCCAGCTGGAAAGCGTGGCTTCGTGGCAGCCCCCGCAGCGCCCCGAACCGGACTTTCCCCAGCCGCCGAACCTCGCAGAAGACCTGAAAAAGATACTCGGCGCCTGGAACGTCTGCTCCAAGGAATGGGTCATCAGGCAGTACGACCACGAGGTGCAGGGTTCCAGCGTGCTCAAACCGCTTGTCGGCGCGGCTAACGACGGACCCGGCGACGCCGCCGTCGTGCAGCCCCTCCCCGACTCTAAAAAGGGCATCATTATATCCAACGGCATTAATCCCAGGTACGGGGATATCGATACCTACTGGATGGCCGCCTCGGCCATCGACGAAGCCCTGCGGCAAATAATCGCCGTGGGCGGTAATCTCGAGCAGGTAGCCCTGCTCGATAACTTCTGCTGGGGCAACCCGGAAAAGCCCGACCGTCTCGGCTCGCTGGTGCGGGCGGCGCAGGCCTGCTACGACATGGCAATCATCTACGGCACGCCTTTCATCTCCGGCAAGGATAGCCTCTACAACGAGTACGAGACCGGCACGGAGAGTATCTGCATACCCCCCACCCTCCTGATATCCGCCATGGCCGTCACCGACGACGCCGGCAAGAGTGTTTCCATGGACTGCAAGCAGGCGGGCAACCTGATTTACATCATCGGCAATACGTACAAGGAGCTGGGCGGCTCCCACTACTACGCCAATTACGGGCACATCGGCAGCAGCGTGCCGAAAGTCAACCCGGAAAAAGGCAGGAAACTCATGGACGCCCTTTCTGCCGCCATGGCTAAGGGGCTGGTGAAAGCCTGCCACGACCTTAGCGAAGGGGGCATCGGGGTGGCTGCGTCGGAGATGGCTTTCGCCGGGGGACTCGGCATGACCGTCGCCCTCAAGGACGTCCCGCTGGGAGAGACTATCGACCGTGACGACTTTATTCTTTTCTCCGAGTCCAACTCCCGCTTCCTCGCCGAGGTAGCCCCCGCGGACAGGCAGGAGTTCGAGAAGGCGCTGTCCGGTGTCCCCTTTGCGGAAATCGGGCGGGTAACAGACAATAACAAGTTTGAGGTCTGCGGACGCGACGGCAAACCGATAATAAGCTCGAATATTACCGACCTTAAAGAAGCGTGGCAAAAGCCGCTAAGGTGGTGAATGTAAAAAAATGGCAAAAGTAAAAGTATTGATGCTGCGGGCGCCCGGGACGAACTGCGATTTCGAGACGCAGGTGGCTTACGAAACGGCGGGGGCGGAGGTTGATTCGGCGCTGGTAACCGAGCTCTTCCGGGGAGAAAAGAAGCTTAACGATTACCAGATACTGGTCAGTCCCGGCGGCTTTACCTACGGCGACGATATTTCCGCGGGTAAGATTTTCGCCAATGAAATCAGATTGAGGCTGGGTGAAGATATTATTAAGTTCGTCGAAGGCGGCAAGCTGGTCATGGGCATCTGCAACGGCTTCCAGGTACTGGTGAAAGCGGGGATTCTCCCCGGTTTCAATAGAAAGTCCGCCCAGCCGTTGACGCTGACCACCAACGACTCCGGCAGGTTTGAGTGCCGCTGGACTCATCTCAAGGTGAACGAAAAAAGCCCCTGCGTCTTCACGCGCGGTATCAAGAGCCTCTATATCCCGGTGGCCCACGGCGAGGGTAAACTGGTGGCGGCGCCGGATGTTATCCAGAGATTGAACGTCGTCGTGCAGTACGCCGACGAAAAGGGAGACACCACCGCGGGCTACCCGTATAATCCCAACGGCTCGATTAACAACATCGCGGGTATCTGCGACGATTCCGGGCGTATCTTCGCCCTGATGCCCCACCCGGAGCGTTTCATCCGCTGGACCCAGCACCCCCGCTGGACCAGGGAAGCGCCGCGTGAAACCGGCGACGGCCTGCAGGTGTTCGTCAACGCCGTCGACTGGGTAAAAAGCATGTAAACCACGCCATCGGTTGCACGTATATCTTTCTTATGAAGTGGAAAGAGAAGGCAAAACAACTCAGGACAGAAGTATACGCCCTGTATTTATCCCTTAAAGACCCCAGGACCCGCTGGTATGCCAGGGCCTTGATATTTTTAGTTATCGCTTATGCCTTTAGTCCCGTAGACCTGATTCCCGACTTTATACCCGTCCTCGGTTACCTCGATGATTTGATTCTTATACCGGCGGGGATTTATCTGGCGCTGAAAATGATTCCTGTGGAAGTCCTGGATGAATGCCGCCAAAAGGCAAAAACAGAGACGATTGCCAGCAAATCCAGATGGGTGATTGCAGCCGTGATAGTGGGTATATGGCTGCTGGTGCTCTACCTGATAATCAAAATTATCTGGTTATAAAAGGAAATTGGTATTTGAATAAAAGAACCGGGGTAGGTCTAAAGGAATATCGCTCCGGGAGAAGCTAATCCTCCACACCCTGCTCTTTGATATAATCGATAGCGTCCTGGATGGTCACTATCTTCTCGGCGGCTTCATCCGGTATCTCGACCTTGTGGTCGCCGGTACTGAACGCCTCTTCCAGAGACATGATAAGCTCCACCAGGTCCAGTGAATCGGCGCCTAAATCTTCAACAAAACTAGCCGTGGGCACTACGTCTTTTTCGTCAACGCCGAGCTGTTCCACGACTATGTCTTTAATCTTATCAAAAATGGTTGCCACGTTGCCCCCCTTTTTATTCAAGCTTTCTAACGGCTGGCCAGCGTACTCACCGACCCCAGAACGCCGTTGATAAATTTAGCCGAGTTCTCGCTCCCGAATGTCTTTGCCAGTTCGACAGCCTCGTTTACGGCTACCTTTACCGGTACTTTATTATCGAATAAAATCTCGAAGATTGCAAGTCTGAGAATATTCCGGTCTACCATCGCTATCTGCTCCACGGGCCACGCCGGGGCGTACTTCTGGATATTTCCGTCTATCTCCTCCCGGTGGCGTACGGTGCCCTCCACCAGCTCGCGGATGAAGGCAGCGTTTTCTTCGGTCATGTCCGCTTCCGCCAGCATGCGGTCCAGCACCGCTCCGGGCTGCCGCCCTACGGAATCAATTTCATATAGTGCCTGCAGGGCAATGGTCCTGGCTTTATGTCTCGTCCCTGTCATGTTTTTAACGTCCTGAGCACACATTATAGCATAACGGGGGACGATGAAAAAATCGAGAACGGTCATTCGCGTGGAAGCAGCATTATCCGTTGAGACCGTAGGTCATCAATTCGAGAAGTCCTTTTATAAGGGCCGGGTCGTGTTCCGCCTTGTCCGCCAGTTCGGGCATGGCAAAAAAACCGCGGCGTATAATCTCAAAATAGAAAATAATCGTCTCCAGGGAAAACCTCTGGTCGATATAGCCCTGCCGGAGACCCTCCTCGAAGAATGTCTTGATAATCGGAATGACACGGTTGGTATAAATATCTTCCACGAACGCCTGCATGTCCGGGTCGTCATGTATCCACGCCTGCAGCAATTCTCCCTGGAACTGCCCTATCGCCTCGGATTTTTCAAAGACGATGCTCTCCAGCCTTTCCAGGAACGGCATCTCGCTGGTCATCGTTTTTTCGTATTTCTCAAGTATGCTCAATGAGTACCACTGCAACACATCTCGCACCAGGGCTTCCTTGCTGCCGAAATGGTTGTATATCGTCACCTGCGAGACGCCGGCTTTCCGGGCGATTTCACTTACGCTTACTTTTCTGAAACCGTACGACTGAAAAAGCTCCAGCGCGGCTCGCCTGATACTCTCTTTCTTTTGCTCTTTGCGTTTTTCAAAGCCGTCCATCTGTCCCGTCCCCCGGATATAACTACAAATATTGAACTATTTTCATAGAAATTATAAAATAATTACTTGACAAAGTCAATAGTTTAGTTTATAATATGTAATATTTTAATTCATTTAGTTCATTATGTTTTACCGTAAAAAACGTCAGCCGGAGGAAAGGAGTTGACATGGCGCGTGATGCGATTACAGCCGAAGACCTGGTCTACCGCTACGGCGACCTTACCGCCGTCGACCATATAAGCTTCAACGTGGCTGAAAAAGAGATACTGGGTTTTCTCGGCCCCAACGGCGCCGGTAAGACCACCACCTTCAAGATGCTGACCGGGCAGCTCAAGCCCAAAGGCGGGCAGGCGAAGCTTCTCGGTATGGATATCACCAGAAACGTGGATAAGGTGCAGGGCGAAATCGGCGTCTGCTTCGAGACGACGAACCTCTACGAGCAGATGAGCGCCCTGGAAAACCTCAACCTGTTCGCCAGCCTGTTCGGCATCAGCCCCTTCGACGGCAATGCCCTGCTGGAGCGCGTCGACCTGGGCGGCAGGGGCAAGGACCGGGTGGAGACGTACTCCAAGGGCATGAAGCAGCGCCTCATGGTCGCCCGGTCGATTCTTAACAAGCCCCGCATTCTCTTCCTCGACGAACCCACCGCCGGACTCGACCCCACCTCGTCCGAGAAGATAAGGAATGTAATCCTCGAAGAACGCGAGCGCGGTGCCACCGTATTCCTCACCACGCATGACATGCTGGAGGCGGACAAGCTCTCCGACCGCGTAGCCTTTATGAACCAGGGTAAAATAGTCGCCCTGGATACCCCCCACCAGCTGAAACAGCAGCACGGCAAGCGCGCCCTCAAGGCAAAGGTCGCCGGGGACGGCGGCGCGCTTGAAGACCGCGAGATAACTCTGGACACCCCTGAAACGCCGGAAGCCGTGCAAAAACTCTTTTCACAGGAAAAGGTAATCACCATCCACAGCGAGGAAGCCACGCTGGAAGATATCTTCATCGGCCTCACGGGACGGGGGCTCGTATAGTGAACTGGCGTATCATCGGCGCCCTGACTGCCAAGGACTTCTCCCTGTTTTTCAGGAAGAAGTTGTTCGCGGTGCTGACGGTCATCGGCTTCGTTTTCTACCTTATTATCTACTTCGTCATGCCGTCCACCGTCAACGAAGACCTGGAAATCGGACTCTACGCCCCGGTAGACCTCCCCGCCTTCACGGAGATAGACGAAGAAGGCGTCGAAGTGACAACGGTGGCGTCCGTGGAAGCCCTGAAAGAAGGCGTCATCGAAGGCGAGTATATCGCCGGGATAGCCCTGCCTCGGGATGTTATGGCACAGCTGGGCGCCGGCCAGAAACCCACCATCACCCTTTACTTCACGCCGGACGTGCCGCCGGAGATGAAGGAGTCCGTCGTGCTGATAGTCAGGGAGCTGGCGTTCGTCCAGATGGGGCACCCGCTGAATATCGAAACTACCGAGGAGATTCTGGGACACGATGTGGCGGGCGAGCCGATTCCTCCCCGCGACCGTATAAGGCCCCTCCTGGCGATTATCATCATCCTCGTGGAAATGATGGGTCTGGCAAACCTGATGTCGGAAGAAGTGGAACAGGGCACCGTGCACGCCCTGCTGGTCACCCCCATGTCCGTCACGGACCTCTTCCTCGCCAAGGGCATTACCGGCACCGGCCTTGCCTTCGGGCAGGCGCTGCTGTTCATGGTAATAGTCGGCGGTTTCAGCGGCAATCCGCTGATAATAATCATCGCCCTGCTGCTGGGAGCCGTGCTGATTACCGGCGCCGCCTTCCTTATCTCCTCTATCAGTAAGGACTTCATGTCGGTACTCGCCTGGAGCATCCCCGCCTTCGTCATCCTGATAGTCCCTTCCTTCGGCGTGCTTTTCCCCGGGACCGTTACGGGATGGATAAAAATCCTGCCAACGTATTATCTGGTAGATACGGTACACCGGGTGGCTAATTACGGCTCCGGCTGGGGTGATATCTGGCTTAACATGGTCATACTCCTGGCGTACTGCATGGTCATCACCTGGCTCGGTATCTTCCTGCTGAGGAGGAAAGTACGGTGAGTCTCAAACGCGTCGGCGTCCTTCTCGGCAAAGAATTCCTGCACGGCTCCAGGGGTTATATCTTCATCTTTTCCATCGTCGCGCCTGTCGTTTTCTCGCTGCTGGTAAGTCTGATTTTCGGCACGCTGTTCGGCGGGAAACCCACCCTGGGCGTGCTGGACGAAGGCGAATCGCAGCTGGCGCCCATGATTCAGGAACTGGACACGCTCGACATTAAGGAGTATGACAGCCTTACGGAAATCAGGGAGGCAACCGAGAGCGGCGCCATCGATGTCGGCATTACGCTTCCCGCCGGGTTCGATAGTACCGTCAAAAGCGGTGGAAACGTGGCACTCAAGGCATATATCTGGGGAGAGGGCCTGGCGAAGGACCATTCGATAATCGCCGTCACAATTACCAACCAGATAAGGGAAATCACCGGGCAGGAATCCCCCGTGATTATTGAGTCAATCACGCTGGGCGAAGAAGTTAGCGTTCCCTGGAACGACCGGCTGCTGCCTTTCCTCGTCCTCATGGCGGTATTCCTCGGCGGACTGATGCTCCCGGCGACCTCCGTTATTACGGAAAAAGCCAGGAGGACACTCGACGCCCTGATAGTAACGCCCACCAGCATACAGGACGTCTTCGCCGCCAAGGGAATCGTCGGTCTCATCATAAGCGTATTCATGGGCGTCCTGATACTGGTCATCAATCAGGCTTTCGGCAGCCATCCCCTGCTGCTCGTCTTGGTGCTGGCTCTCGGCGGCATTATGGCCGTCGAGATTGGGCTTATACTCGGCACCCTGCTGAAAGACTTCGCCTCCTTGTTCACCATCTGGAAAACGGCGGGAATAGTGCTGTTCGGGCCTGTCATCATCTACATGTTCCCCGAGATTCCCCAGTGGATAGGGTACATTTTCCCCACCTACTACGTTATCAGACCTGTCGTGGAAATCAGCCAGCTCGGCGGCGGCTGGCCGGATATATCTCTATATGTTTACGTCCTCGTCGCCCTGAACATCGTCCTGCTGGCACTTGTCTCTTTCACCCTGAAAAAGACCCGGCAACTCGCCAACTGAACTCCTGGAAAACAACACTCCCCCCACCCGCCTGCCGGTTACTTGTCTTATCGACTTCTTTGGTGTAATTATCCCATTGTGCGTAATCGACTATCCTCAGCAGCCGGAATCTACCTTATAAAGGAAGGAATCCAGCCTGAAAAAGCTTGACAATTGAAAAGCCGTCTATATATAATCCTGCTATCAGACTCACGAAAGCACGTGATGTATTTGACATTCATATATCTTAAGTGACATACTACCCTTGATTAAGAGAAAATAGGAGTTTGTCCACCCGGTAATTCCTTTCTGAAAACAAATACTAACAGAACCCACTCCGGATGTTATACAGTATGTCTGTAAAGAGTATATATTTTATCTGGTTTGTATCCAGAGGGGAGGCCTATTTGATGAGGTGATAGAACAGGGTGCCACCGCTGATGGCGTGCAGGCACATTCTCCGAGAGCCCATAAAGAGGACTACATGTCCCTGAGCATAAACACCTCGATGGACCACCCATTAATCAATGCAACCGGAAATTTCGGAGGCCACAACCGCAGAATCACCTTGTATTTCAGCCTCCGAGAATCCGTGGGAATATATAGGTGACATTAATGTACAAAGGAGGGAACAAGCAATTATGAAGAAAAGTCTACTGTTAATTTCGATAATCGTTATTGTCATCAGTGGTCTGCTCATCACCAGTTGCGCCGAGCCTGAACCGGAACCCACTCCCACTCCCAGTCCGGAACCGTCGCCTGAACCGTCGCCTGAACCGTCGCCTGAACCGTCTCCCGAACCGTCGCCTGAACCGACACCGGAACCGGAACCGGCTGGCCCCCTGGTACCTCCGCCACCCGGTGAATTCGCCAACGGCCAGTACGGCGGCATCTTGAGGGTCATCGCTCCTTCAGGTCCGCAGGTACTCGGCGGCTTCCGGGGCGGCCCCGCTGACCTCGGCGCTACACTCTGGGGTTTGAACGCCCTCATGGACGCCACCGTCGACAGGACCAAGGGTATCGGCCTGGAGCCGGTCCTCTGTGAAAGCGTTGATGACGATGTAGAGAACAATAGAATCGTTTATCATTTAAGGAAGGGCGTCAAGTTCCATAACGGGATGGAATTGACGGCTGACGACTGCGTTTGGACCTTTGAATTATCTATCGAAAGAGGACGTCTGCAGTACTTCCCCTACTTTGAGTCGATCGAAAAGATAGACGACTACACCTTCGAGATACGCTACAATGAGTACACCAACCAGCTTATCCAGAGCTGGGGGTGGAACTTCCCGGGCTGCAAGGCAGCCTTCATGGAAGGTACTGGTGGAAGCGATGATGTAGCGGTACAAGACGAATGGCTGGAAAACAACCTCATCGGTACCGGCCCCTTCAAGCTGGTCGAGTATGTACGTGACGACCACATGACCTGGACCAGGTTCGATGACTACTGGAATGCGCCGCTTCCCTATCTTGATGGCGTTGAAATCCGCTACATACCCGACCCCGTAACCGCCAGGGCAATCATGGAAGCCGGAGAAGCAGACTACTGGACGGGCGCCCCCGCGCTGGACCAGAAGGAAATGTTTGAAGCCGGCTACAAGAAGATAAGCGGCTGGGTCGGTCTGGTCATGAACATCTGGCCCAACACATCCGACCCCGAATCTATCTGGAACGACGTCAACCTGCGCTACGCCCTTGAGTACGCTCTGGACAAACCGGCTATCGCCAAGGCTATCGGCCATGGCCTCT
The DNA here is from genome assembly GCA_016926115.1 of Dehalococcoidales bacterium. Next base: position 9,271 of record JAFGPF010000057.1, read on the forward strand.
ACCCGCCGCTGTTGCAGCTGGCACCTCCCGGCGAATGGGGTTACGACCCTGATTACCCGGTGCGCACCTATGATCCGGATAAAGCCAAGGAGCTTCTTGCCGCAGCCGGCTACCCGGATGGTCTCCAGACTACCTTGTTAATCGGGAATACTCCCGCCGAAATTGACGCAGGCACGGCTATCAAGCAGTACCTCGATGCCGTCGGTATCGAGACGGAACTGGATATCGCCGACCCCGGCCGGTTCTACGGAACGGTCTGGGGTGCCGCGCAGCCGGGCCTATCGTTCATGTGGTCAGGCATGGATATCACCCACCTGCTCACCTACATGCGCTGGTTCAGCACCGACCCCTTCACCGACCTGGTCTACCTGGGTCACACCGATGAACAGAGGGCGTTAGACGAGGAGGCCAAAGCCTACCCGTTCGCCGCCGAGCAGAAAGAAGTAACCATGAGAATCTTCAAATATATGAATGACAGTGCTCGGATTATCCCCGTTTATCAGATACCATCTGCATCGGTAGCCCAACCCTGGGTCCACAGCCAGCAGTTCCAGCAGGGCTTCGTCCGCTGGCAGCAAGAATACGTCTGGATGGAAAGCCACTAAACCCAAGTGGTATAATAGTCACCGGGTGGCCCGCCCGGAACAGCGGGCCACCCGGTGACATTACGCTGATACATAAATATCGCGGAAGTTAAACAGAATAACCATATACCTTGAGACTCCCATATCCCCGCGGAGGTAGTATTACAGTTCGGGCAGCCAGGCTATACCAGCAGCCCTAGATTTACCAAAGTGAGGACTTGAATATAATATGACCACATATATCATAAGGCGCTTGCTGATAGCTCTGGTTGTTATCGTCATCGTCACACTGATTGTCTTCTTCGCAATACGCCTTCTGCCCGGCGACCCCCTGATAATCTTCCTCGGCCAACAGGCCACGCAAGGAGGTATTTCTCAGGATGAACTGGAGCACCTCCGGGAGGTATACGGTCTTAACGACCCCATTCTGGTACAGTACGGCAACTGGGTATGGGGCATACTCCGGGGTGATCTGGGAACATCCATATATTACCACGAAGATGTCGGCGTACTCATGGGGGATCGTTTCCCCATAACATTACACCTCGGCATTCTAGCGTTTATCATTAACATCGTTGTCGGTGTCCTGTTGGGACTTGCCGCAGCTATCAGACGGGGTACCTGGATAGACGCCGTCACTACCACTTTAGCCAATATAGGGGTGTGTATACCCGTTTTCTGGCTGGCGATATTGATGATATACCTGTTTGGCCTTGAGCTCCGCTGGCTGCCAATCGCCGGGTATACGCCCCCCACCAAGGATTTCTGGTTGAACACCCAGCAGATAATTATGCCTGTTTTCTGCATGGCCGTCACCATGATGGCAACCACAGCGCGTTTATCGCGGTCCAGCATGCTCGAGGTAACCCGACAGGACTACATCCGTACCGCCTGGTCGAAGGGCTTAAGAGAACGTACCATCATCATCAGGCACGCCCTGAAAAACGGACTTATACCGGTAATAACGTTACTTGGTATAGGTCTGGGCATGGTTTTCGCCGGCTCGGTGTTCGTGGAGACCATCTTCGCCATCAACGGCATCGGCAGACTGCTGGTAACCAGCATCTTTGCCCAGGACTACGTCGTAATACAATCGAGCTCCCTGGTAATCGCCCTTATTATCATTTTATCCAATCTACTCGTTGATATTTCCTACGGCTGGCTCGACCCCAGGATACGGTACGGCTAGGAGACTTTAAATATGACAGAGAGAGATTCTACCACCATCACTGAAGCCTTCCAGGAGGCTCCACCGCGGGTCAACGAGTGGCGCCGTTTCTGGCGGGTATTCCTGCAGCGTAGAATCGTTATCTTCGGAATGGTCATATTATTCTTACTGGTATTTTCCGCAATCTTTGCCAATGTAATTGCCCCTCACGACCCCTATGTAGGTATTCTGGCTGACTCCCTGCAACATCCCAACAGCACCTACTGGTTGGGCACTGACATACAGGGCAGGGACACGTTAAGCCGTCTAATCTTCGGCACGAGGACGGCTCTCATGGTAGGCTTCGTCACGGTCGGCATTGCCGGTGTTGTCGGTGTGGGCCTGGGGCTGATTGCCGGATACTTCGGCGGTGTTGCCAGCATGATTATTATGAGGATAATGGACGCCCTCATGGGCTTCCCCATGTTAATACTGGCTATGCTTTTTGCAGCCGTACTCGGAGGCGGCATTCAAAATGTCGTTATTGCCCTGAGTATCGCTACCGTCCCGGGATATGCCAGGGTAATGAACGGATTAACCCTCAGTATCCGGGAGAACGACTATATTATGGCCGAACGTGCCATGGGCTCCAGCAATGCCCGCATCATGTTAAGCCACATCCTGCCCAATGCCATACCCCCCATGATCGTTCTCGTCACTCTTCAGCTGGGAGGCATTATCATGGCGGAAGCTGCCCTCAGCTTCCTGGGAATCGGCATCAAGCCTCCGGGCGCCGCCTGGGGCGCCATGGTCAGCGATGGTTACCGATATCTATCAAACAATCCGACACTTTCCTTCGCTCCCGGTATTGCCATCATGTTAGTCGTCTTCGCCTTTAACATGGTGGGTGACGGCCTACGGGACGCCCTTGACCCCCGGTTAAGAGGCATACTATAGTGTGAGGAACTGAAATGACGGAATTATTAAGAGTCAACAACCTGGTAACCCAGTTCAAGACCGAGAGCGGTCTCGTAAAAGCCGTTGACGGCGTGTCATACTATATCGACGAGCAGGAAATTATCGGACTCGTGGGTGAAAGCGGCTGCGGCAAGTCCGTCAGCCAGCTGTCCGTGATGCAGCTCATCAGCGCCCCCGGCGAAATTGCTGATGGCGAGATTATCTTCGAAGGCAAGAACCTGCTTGATTATGAAGCCAACGGACCCCGGATGCGTTCCGTACGCGGCGCCAAAATCGCCATGATTTTCCAGGAACCCATGACCTCTCTCAATCCCGTCCTGACAATCGGTCAGCAGCTTACCGAGATGCTCCATCTCCACATGAAAATGAACGACGATGCCGCCCGTAAAAGAGCTATCGAACTCATGAGCCTGGTCGGCATACCCGGCGCGGAAAACCGCATCGATGATTACCCCCACCACTTCTCCGGCGGCATGCGCCAGCGCGTCATGATTGCCATGGGGCTTTCCTGCAATCCCAAGATACTCATCGCCGACGAGCCCACCACCGCCCTGGATGTCACCACGCAGGCGCAGCTGCTCGAATTGATGAAGGACATGGTCGAGCGTTTCCGCACTTCGCTGGTTATCGTCACCCACAACCTCGGAGTCGTCGCCCGTTACGCCCAGAGGATTTACATCATGTATGCCGGCCGTATTGTCGAATCCGGCACCACCAAGGATATCTTCAGCAATCCCCGCCATCCCTACACCATCGGCCTGCTAAAATGCATCCCCAGACTCGACGAAGAAGAAGGCACCAAGCTCGTACCCATCGAAGGGCTGCCCCCCAACCTGATTAACATGCCCAAGACCTGCGCCTTCCTCCCCAGGTGCTCCTACCGCCTGGACAAATGCGCCCGCGAACCGTGGCCCGAGATGACTGCCGTTAACGGTAATCACTTTATCAGATGTTATGCTGATACCAAGGAGAAGAAGAAGTGAACCAACAACGCAGCGAAAACGTTTTAGATATACAGGACCTTAAGATGTACTTCCCCGTTACCCGCGGCCTCCTGCGTAAAAAAGTCGCCGACGTCAAGGCAGTCGACGGCGTCTCCTTCAAAATGCAACGGGATAAAACCATGGGGCTGGTGGGTGAAAGCGGCTGCGGCAAAACCACCATCGGCCGCTGTGTCCTCGGTCTCTACAAGCCCACCGAGGGCAAAATCTTCTTCGAAGGTGAGGATATCGCCACTTTCCCGGAGAAGAAACTGCGCGAAGTCCGCGCTAAAATGGCGCTTATCTTCCAGGACCCCTACTCGTCTCTCGACCCCCGCCAGAGCGCCGGAAGCATCGTCGGCGAACCCCTGAAAATACACCAGATGGTCCTGACCAAGGGCGAATACCGCGACAGGGTGGAAGAACTCTTCAAAATCGTCGGCCTCGACCCCTCCATGACCGACCGTTTCCCCCACGAGTTCTCCGGAGGTCAGCGACAGCGCATCGGCGTGGCGCGCGCCCTCGCCTGCGACCCCGACCTTATTGTCTGCGACGAACCTATTTCCGCCCTGGACGTCTCCATTCAGGCCCAGATTATCAACCTGCTGGAAGAACTGCAGGACAGCGTCAAAGAACTCAGCTACATGTTTATCGCCCACGACCTCTCCGTGGTAAGGCACATCTCCGACCGCGTAGCCGTCATGTACCTCGGACGCATCGTGGAGATATGCGACTCGAAGGAACTCTACGACAATCCGCTGCACCCCTACACGCGGGCATTGCTCTCCGCCGTGCCTATTGCCGACCCCTTCGTTGAGGAAACCCGGGAACGCATTATCCTCAAGGGTGAAGTACCCAGTCCGCTTAATCCGCCGCCCGGCTGCTCCTTCCATCCCCGCTGTTTCATGGCTGTCCCCGAGTGCAGCCAGGCTATACCGCCGCTCCGCGATGTCGGCGGCGGGCATGAAGTAGCCTGCATACGCGTATAGTCGTACCCGTTGTATTCTCCGTGAAATTTCTCGGACCGCAGCGCGTTACCCTAGAGAAACAGCCGCATGCCTTCATGCGCTACGGTGATAAGATGGTTCAGTCTGCGCGAAACCTCTGAAATTTCTTCCTTCGTCTTCGCTTCCAGGCTGACGTCCATGTGTACCGTTACTACCCGGGGCAGGTAACCCTTCGATTCACGAAAGCTTATCAGTTCCTGCTCGAGCATATGGGGCGTGAGATGGCTCGTCTCTTTGGCAAACAGTTCGCATTCATCGGGCAGAGTAACTTCGATTATCAATAGTTGCGGGGATATATGCTGCCAGCAGTCCTCCAGTCCCGGTCCGGTATCACCGGTGTAGAAAACAACCTTCCCCTCACTATCACTAATCTGATAACCCACGGTAGTACCAAAATGGTTTACCGGCACCGCCAGGACATCATAGCCGTCAATACTCAGTGGTTCCAGCGGCTTAATGGCTTGAAGATGAACGGTCGGCTTTTTCTCAGGTATCTTCTGGAACGGGGGGTATATCTCGCCGTTCAGCAGATTGGTTTCTAAAATATCGCAGACCGCCGGCATGGCGTAAACCGGCACGCTGTCATCGTACCGGAAGAGGTTCAGGGCCATCACGGGAATATCGCGTATATGGTCGTAGTGCTGATGGGTAATCACAACGGCGTTCAATTTCCGTTGTTCTTCAATGGAAAGCCGGGACGTCAGGCTTCCAGCCTCCACCGCCAGAGTGTCATCGATGAGAAAGCAGACACAGCTGGAGTTCAATGATTCGCAGTTATGCGCACCCAGAATACGGATGTCCACTTTTGTTCTCCTGCTATCTCCTTACATCCTTTTAGTCATATATCTACCGGAATCCGTTCTGGAAGAAAATTCATCTGCTATTTACCGGTATTTATACGGAGTCCGGACGAAAAAGCCTTTACCGCAACGGGACAGAACTGCTTGCCGGAACACTCATTTAGTTCCTTGAGTGCTTCGTCGACAGTCATTGCCCCCCGGTAGGCACGGTCGGTGGTCATGGTATCGAAGGCATCGGCGACCGCTATGATGCGCGCCCCCAGCGGCAGCGCATCTCCCTTGAGACCGGTGGGATAGCCTTCGCCGTCGTACCTCTCGTGGTGATACAGCACGAGGTCGGCTGCCTTTTCCAGGAAGGAAATTCCCCTCAGCAAGTTAGCTCCGATGGTGGGATGCTCCTGGATTATCTCCCATTCCGCCTCGGTCAGGGAGCCGGGCTTGTTGAGAATAACGGAGTCGACGGATATCTTGCCGACGTCGTGGAGGATACTGGCATATTCAAGTGTCTCCATCTCCTCCGAGGACAGCGAAAGGTTGGCGCCCGCGATTAATGCATATTCCATGACCCGCTGAGAATGGCCTCGCGTATACGGGTCTTTCGCGTCGATAGCCGCCGCCAGCGTCTTGATGGTGCCCTTATAGGCATCCAGCACAGTCTGGTGCAGCTTGGTATTTTCGATTGCCATCGCGGCGGTATTGGCGACGGATATTACGGCGTCCAGGTCCTGGTCCTCGAACTGGCTGCCGTCCAGCTTGTTCAGGACCTCAACCACGCCCAGGATTTTCCGGTGCACCGCCAGCGGCGCGCAGACGAGAGAGCGCGTGCTGAAGCCGGTATAATCATCAATCATTTTGTGGAAATTCTCGCTGCGGGTAACGTCGTTTACAATCAAAGGCTCCCCCGTGCGGGCCACCTGGCCGGCGATGCCGTATTGAGTATTCAGTTTCACCTGGCGCAGGGCCTTGCCCACCGGACCGGAAGCCACCTCGAAGTACAGCTCCTGGTCGTTGTCCCGGAACAGCAGTATGGAAGCCGCCGAGGCGTTGAGCGTCTTCTGCGTCATCTTAATGACCTGCTCCAGCATCTGCGCCATGCGCGGCACGGACCCCACCTTCTTGCTTACCTCGTAGATAAGGTCAAGGCGCGCCTTATTTTCACGCTCGATTTTGCCCGGTACTATCTCTCCGGGCTTTGACTTATCCAGGCTAGAAACCATTTACCATTTCCTCGCTTTCGTATCCTGCACATGCCTCTATGTTATAGATACTGCGGCCTCAAGACTCCGAAATAGCTCTTTGTTCTTATCCGGCAACCTCTCAAACTCCTCTTTGCCCACCCATACCAGCTCGTTACTGCCCACACCGCGGATGGAAACATACTTGGGTATAAACAGCTGGCGGTAGTCCGCGGGCATGTATTCCCGGACCTGAAAACCACGGTGCGGGAAGCAGAATGATAACGAACCCACGCGTGACAGCCGGGAGGCGTTATTGATGCAATGACCGACGTAATCGTTGCCGTTGCCGATGCTGAAAACCTTGCCGCGTGCCACCCCGCACCTGAGAACAGCCGGCGGCTTGTTCACGGACATGCTCATCCTGGGGTAGAACTCGCGCCGGTAGGCACGACAGACTTTATAAAGCGTGCCCGCTATTCTGCATATCTGGCTCTCCGACATCCCCCGGGCATTCCAGATAAGCAGCAGCCCGTCTCCCAGGAACTTCACCAGCGTGGGAAAGTCCGCCCAAAACACACTCCGGTCATCGTCATTTATTTCAGTAAGCCCTTCCCTGACGCTCTGGAAAAACCACTCCAGAAAATCGTTGAGGAATTTGGGGATGGCGAGATAAGAGTCTACCTGGTTGCAGAAAGTCGTAAAACCGGTAAGGTCGAAGACGGCGGCAATCGCCTCCTTCTCCTGGCAGGGCGCGCCGATATCGCCGAGTGACAGCAGCGAAGGATTAAACTGCTTTATAATCTCGTCGTTTACCAGTTTTATCCCGTTTTGCTGCTTCTTGACGGTCAGACCTTTAGGCCTGGCGGCTTTTACCCTTCTTACTATTACCCTTTTCATCGTGTAAATGATAATCCGGGCATGATAAACAAATCATAAACATGGCGGAGAAGCGTCTAAACATTCCGTAACAATCGCCACTTAGTTGGGCAAAACACGGAGGTATAAGGCGAAGGTTTCGTTTGCTTTTAGTCGGTAGTGGTTTTATAATAATTCATGACCGTTCTATCAACATGACATTGACGAGATGGCGAATATCTGTTATCATATATAGTGGCATGCGGTAACCGTTTACCGCATTATATCATATCAGGAACAACCGATGAAAAAGGTATACGTTAAAGAGGATGTGTGTATCGGCTGCGGTCTCTGCGAGGTCTACTGCCGGTTAAAACATTCAAAATCGAAAGACCTGATTAAGGCATACAAGCAGGAAACGCCCAGACCTATGTCCCGCCTGCGCGTGGATGAGAGCGGCATCGTGTCCTTCTCCGTGCGCTGCCAGCACTGCGACGACGCGCCGTGTATCCGGGCCTGCCTGACCGGCGCCCTTGCGCGCGACCCCGAGACTTCCCTGGTCGTAGTCGACGAGGAACGTTGTATCGGCTGCGGTACGTGCGTCCTTGCCTGCCCGCTCGGCGTGCCCAGACTGGATACGTCGGAGAAGATAATGGTCAAGTGCGACCTCTGCCAGGACGAGGAACTGCCGGTGTGCGTCGCCAACTGCCCTAACGAGGCATTATTATACGTGGATGTCGCGGAAGAAAGTATAAATCCGACCGTGTGAAAGTACAATGGCATCGAATAAAAAAACAAAATACCTGATTATCGGGAACTCGGCGGGCGGCATCGGCGCCGCCGAAGCCATCCGCGAGGTGGATAAGAAGGGGACGATAACCATCGTCTCCGATGAACCGTACCCGGCTTACTCGCGGCCGCTCATCTCCGAGTACCTGGCTTACCCCTGCCCTATCGAGAAAATGGCCTACCGCCATGCCGATTTCTACGATAAGAATAAAATCAAGACCCTCTTCGGCGAGAAAGTCGTCCGGGTCAACCCCGAGGCTCATACCGTCAGGCTGGAGAGCGGGGCGACGCTGGGCTGGCAGAAACTACTGCTGGCTACGGGCGGCGCGCCCATTTTCCCAGACATGAAAGGCAACCGGCTCAAGGGCGTCTTTACCTTTAACCGCCTCGACGATTCTAAAGCTATCGATAAATTCCTGAACGAGAATCGCGGCGTGGTCAGAGCCGTGGTCATCGGCGGAGGCTTGATAGGCGTCAGCGTCACCGAAGCCCTCGTCAAGCGTAACGTCGACGTCACCATCGTCGAGATGAAGGACTGGGTCCTCAATACGATTCTCGACGCAGAAGCCGCCGACTTCGAGGCTCAGGCCCTGGCACGGGCTAACGTGAAAATCATCACCGGACATACCGCGGAAAAGATAAACAGCCACCTGCCCGGCGAGGTCAGCGGCGTCACCATCGATGACGGACGCGTCCTGCCCTGCCAGATGGCTATCATCGCCATCGGCGTCCGGCCCCGCCTGGACGCGCTTGCCGGAAGCGGCATAAATATCAACCGGGGGATTGTCATCGACCGCCGTATGAAGACTTCCGCCCCTGATATTTACGCCTGCGGCGACGTTGCCGAGGCCCATGACTTTGTTTACGGCGAGAACCGTCTCACCCCCATCTGGCCCAACGCCTGCGAAGGCGGCAGAGTTGCCGGACTCAACATGGCGGGCAAAAAGGCGGAGTATGCGGGCGGCACCGCCATGAACTCGCTGAAATACTTCGGCGTCTATATCGCCTCGGCGGGCATGGTAGCGGCGCCCGATGACACCTTCGAGACCCTCATCAACCGGTATAACGGCGTTTATAAAAAGGTTATTTTAAAGAAGGGCAAACTGACCGGGATGGTCTTTGCCGGCGATATTGAGAAGTCCGGCATCGTCTACAACCTGATGAAGGACGGCATCAATGTCGGCAAATACAAAGATGCCCTCCTTGCCGGCGACTTCGGACTGGCTTCCCTGCCGGAATCGGTCTGGAAGGACCGGTTGGAAAGGAAACCCCCGGCGGGCGCTGAAGTAGTCACGACCATCGAAGAACCGGAGGAACTGGTCATCGGGGACTAGCCCCGTTTCCCGAAAGGAACGTACATGAAAGACCTGCGACGAATAAATAACGCGTACGGCGATTCCAAGGTAATCGACGCCTGCTCGATATTCGGCGCCATGGATACCTCGGGAAAGACCTTCTCCGGGGAGGGTGTCATTAAAGCAATCGCCAATATGCACGACCGCGGCAACGGCCTGGGCGGCGGCTTCGCGGTCTACGGGCTTTACCCGGAGCACGCCGACCTCTATGCCTTTCACATCATGTATCTCGACGATAAAGACAAGCAGGAGACGGAAGAATTTCTCCAGCAGTACTTTACGGTCGTCCGCGAGGAAGAAGTGCCCACCCGTCCCACGGCGGCGATTACGAACACCCCGCTGGTCTGGCGCTATTTCCTGGACGTGCCGGAAAATCTGCCGGAAAACCTCCCCGTCGACGACTACATCGTCACCAAGGTCATGGAAATAAACACCGGCGATAATAACAGCTTCATCTTCTCCAGCGGCAGGAACATGGCGGTCTTCAAGGGCGTGGGCTACCCGGAGGAGCTTGCCGAATATTTCCGACTTGAAGAGTACCGGGGCTATATCTGGACGGCGCACGGCAGGTTCCCGACCAATACCGTGGCCTGGTGGGGCGGGGCGCACCCGTTTTCTATTCTCGACTGGACGGTGGTTCATAACGGTGAAATTTCATCCTACGGAATAAATCGCCGCTTCCTGGAGCAGTACGGCTACCAGTGCACCATGCAGACCGATACGGAGGTCATCGCCTACGCCGTCGACCTGCTTATACGCCGCCACGGACTGCCCTGGGAAGTAGCCGCACAGGTGATGGCGGCGCCCTTCTGGAACGAAATCGAACGCATGCCGGAGAAAGAGAAAAAACTGGCGCTGGCGTTAAGGCAGGTGTACGGCAGCCTCCTCCTGAACGGCCCCTTCGCCGTGGTTATCGCCCGGCAGGGCGAGATGATAGGACTCACCGACCGCATCCGACTGCGCCCGCTGACCGTCGGGGAGAAGGACGATATGCTCTACCTCTCGTCCGAAGAATCGGCGATTCGCCTGATTTGCCCGGACCTTGATAATGCCTGGATTCCCATGGGCGGCGAGCCGGTTATCGGCAGGCTGAAGAAAAACACACGAACAAAGGATATATCCGGCGGGCAAAAGATATCCGCCGTGAAGACAGTATAGTAATATGAAGACTTACAGCGCGCCTAAATTTAAGATAATCAGGGACCCGGACCGCTGCATCCAGTGCCAGGTCTGCGTCAACCAGTGCAGCTTCGACGCCAACTATTACGACGAAGAAGACGACGAGGTAAGAAGCCACGAGGAAAACTGCGTGGGCTGCCAGCGCTGCGTTATCTTCTGCCCCACCCGCTCACTGACCGTCAGCTATAACCCGCTGGACTACCGCGGCAACCAGAACTGGCGACCTGAAATCATCGAGGACATCAACAAGCAGGCGGAAACCGGCGGCATGCTGCTGACCGGCATGGGCGACGACAAGGGACAGCGTATTTACTGGGACCACCTGGTGCTCAACGCCAGCCAGGTCACCAATCCTTCCATTGACCCCCTCCGCGAGCCGATGGAACTGACCACTTACCTGGGGAGCAAACCCGACCGTGTGGAAGTCGACCCCGCTTCGCTCGACCTGAAGACGCAGCTGTCGCCGCAGGTCAGGATAGAGGTGCCGGTGCTTTTCGCCGCGATGTCCTACGGCGCGGTCAGCCTTAACGTGCATGAGTCCCTCGCCCGCGCGGCGACCGAGATGGGCACGCTCTGGAACACCGGCGAAGGCGGACTTCACCCCAGCCTTTATAAATACGGAAACAACACCATCGTCCAGGTCGCATCGGGGCGCTTCGGCGTTCATGCCGATTACCTTGACGCCGCCAGGGTGGTGGAGATTAAGATAGGTCAGGGCGCCAAGCCGGGCATCGGCGGGCACCTCCCCGGCGAGAAAGTAAGCGCGGACGTATCCCTCACGCGCATGATTCCCGAAGGCACGGATGCCATTTCCCCGGCGCCCCAGCACGATATCTACTCGATAGAAGACCTGGCGCAGCTTATCTACGCCCTCAAGGAAGCAACGAATTATACCAAGCCGGTATCGGTCAAGATAGCCGCCGTCCATAACGCCGCCGCCATCGCCAGCGGCATCGTCCGGGGCGGCGCCGATATCGTCGTCCTCGACGGACTGCGCGGGGCTACCGGCGCCGCCCCCAAGGTCATCCGCGATAACGTCGGTATTCCCATCGAGCTTGCCCTGGCTTCGGTGGACAGCCGACTGCGCGAGGAAGGCATCCGCAACAAGGCGTCCGTCGTGGTCTCCGGCGGTATCAGGAACAGCGGCGACGTCGCCAAGGCAATCGCCCTCGGCGCCGATGCCGTTTACATCGGCACGGCCGCCCTCATCGCCCTGGGCTGCCACGTCTGCCAGCAGTGCCATACCGGCAAGTGCGCCTGGGGCATCTGCACCACCGACCTGCGCCTGACCAAGCGCATCAATCCGGAAATCGGCGCCCGCCGCGCCGCCAACCTCCTCCGCGGCTGGAGCCTGGAACTAAAAGATATCCTCGGCGGGCTCGGCGTCAACGCCCTGGAAAGCCTGCGGGGAAACCGCCTGCATCTAAGAGGCGTGGGCCTGACCGATACCGAACTGGAGATTCTGGGCGTAAGGATGGCGGGAAGTTGACATGGTAAAAACCAGTAATACGGCAGTCAACATCGATGCCAGCGGCGTCTATTACCGCGACCTCAATACCCGGCTCAGGGACATCGTCACCAACGGCACCCTCAAGATTGAACTGTGCAACGTCCACGGACAGAGATACATCGGCACCGATCTTAATAAGCCGGTGGAGATTGAAATCTTCGGCACGCCCGGCAACGACCTCGGCGCCTTCATGAACGGGCCGAAGCTTATCGTCCACGGCAACGCCCAGGACGGCTGCGGCAACACCATGAACGAAGGCGAGATAATCGTCCATGGTCATGCCGGGGATACGGTGGGCCTGTCCGCCCGCGGCGGCAGGATATTCATCCGCGAGGACGTCGGCTACCGCGCCGGTATCCACATGAAGGAATATCGGGAAAAGAAACCGGTGATAGTCATCGGCGGCACCGCCCAGGACTTCTGCGGCGAGTACATGGCGGGGGGAACGCTGGTTCTCCTCGGCTTGAACCTCGGTAAAGGTAAAAACCACAAGGCCAGGTTCCTCGGCACGGGTATGCACGGCGGCATCATATACGTGCGCGGCAACGTGGATGAATACCAGCTGGGCAAGGAAGTCGGCGTCGCCGAACTCGAAGATAAAGACCATGCCGCCCTCGGCGAGTACGTCGGTCAGTTCGCCACTTACTTCGACTATGACGCGGCTGAAATACTGTCGCACAAATTCATTAAATTGTTCCCGCGGGAGCTCCGACCCTACGGGAGGCTCTACACTTATTAACGATGAGGAAGTGGCGGCATGACGCATGTATTAGTAGTGGCGCGGGACGAACCCACCGTCAATAGCCTCCGGAAAAGCCTGGCACAATACGACCTCACCTGCTCTTTTACTTCCCACAGCAACGGCCTGCAGGAAGCCGTTAACACCGGTAAGCCGGATATATTACTCTTTGAAATGGACGAAAACCAGCTTTCTCAGGAAGTCCGGGAACTCACCAGAAGGATAAAGAGGACCAGAAACCTGCCCGTAATCGCCCTTGTCCCCGGAGAAATTCCGGACGATGCCGATTTTCTCCTCGATGTTGACGACCTTATTTCCAGTCCTTACGACGCCGGGGAGCTTCACCTGCGCATCAGCCGGCTCCTCCGCCGGACGGAAAGCGCCGCGAGCAAGGAGCAGATAAAACACGGCGACCTTAAAATAGACCTCGCCACCTGCGAGGTCACCGTGGAAGGCAGGATAGTCGAACTTACCTTCAAAGAATACGAACTCCTCAAGCTGCTGGCGGGCAACCCCGGACGCGTCTACACCCGCGACGCCCTGCTGGACAAAATCTGGGGCTACGACTACTTCGGCGGCGACCGCACTGTGGACGTGCACATCCGGCGACTCCGCGGCAAGATAGAGGACGCCGAGCACACCTTCATCGAAACGGTGCGCAATATCGGCTACCGTTTCATCAAAAAACCATAACCACCCGAATGTAACCCGGATTTAACCTCCCCGTAATATGTTCGTAACATTAGACCCGTAAAATGAAGATATACGGACTTACAGGAGGACCGGATGCCTATCAACACCGGCGATACCGCCTGGATACTCATATCATCGGCGCTCGTTCTGCTGATGACCCCCGGGCTTGCCCTTTTTTACGGCGGTATGGCGCGGCGCAAGAACCTGCTTTCCACCATCATGATGAGCTTCGCTATCATGGGGATTATCAGCATATTCTGGGCGCTCTGGGGATACAGCCTCTCCTTCGGCGATGATAAAGGCAGCTTCATCGGGGGGTTCAACTTCCTCGGGCTTCTCAACGTCGGCATGGAGCCTTCCGCTTCGTACGCCTCCACGGTGCCCCACCTGGCGTTCATGTCTTTCCAGGGGATGTTCGCCATCATAACCGTCGCCCTGATTACGGGTGCCGTGGTGGAGAGGATTAAATTCAGCGCCCTGATGATTTTCTCCGTGCTCTGGATGACCATCGTCTATTCACCGGTATGCCACTGGGTCTGGGGCGGCGGCTGGCTCGGCGGACTCGGCGCCCTCGACTTCGCCGGTGGTGCGGTGGTGCATATCAACGCCGGTGTCTCGGCGCTGGCGCTGGTGCTGGTGCTGGGCAGGCGTAAAGGCTTTTCCACGGACGTCATGGAACCCAACAATATCCCGCTGGTTGCCCTCGGCGCCGGCTTGCTCTGGTTCGGCTGGTTCGGCTTCAACGCCGGCAGTGCTTTGACTTCCGGCGGACTGGCATCCAGCGCTTTCGTCGCCACCAACCTCTCGGCTGCCTCGGCGGGCTTCACCTGGATGATAATCAGCTGGATACACCGTCGCCCCAGCCTGCTGGGCACGGTCACCGGGGCCGTGGCGGGACTGGTCGCTATCACTCCGGCGTCGGGGTTCGTATCGCCGATTGCTGCTATACCGATTGGTATTGTCGTCTCCATAGTCTGCTATTACAGTATTATCCTGATGAAGAACAAGTTGCGCTTTGACGACTCTCTTGATGTCTTCGCCGTGCACGGCATGGGCGGTATCTGGGGGGCGCTGGCGACGGGCATCTTCGCCAGTTCGTCGGTCGGCGGGGTATCGGGACTGATTGAAGGCAACGGCATGCAGGTCTTGACCCAGCTTGTCAGTATCGCGGCAGTTGCCGCCTTCGCCTTCGCCGTCACCTGGATACTGGGCAAACTCATCGATGTCACCATCGGCTTGAGGGTGGGACAGCATGAGGAAATCGTTGGTCTTGACCTATCGCAGCACGGTGAAAGGGCTTACGGGGGTCTGCTGCGATGAAGAAGATAGAGGCGATTATCCGGGAAGAAAAACTGAACGCCGTCAAGCAGGCCCTGGAAGAAAACAGCTACTTCGGCATGACCGTCAGCGAGGTAAGCGGCCGCGGCAGGCAGAAGGGAATCCCGCTGCAGTGGCGCGCCGGCGAATACCGGGTGGACCTTCTCCCCAAGATTAAAATCGAACTCGTGGTGTTCGACGAGGATGTGCCGGCGGTAACAGAGGCTATCATTCGCAACGCCAGGACGGGTGAAACCGGCGACGGTAAGATTTTCATTATGCCGGTAGAGAGCGCGATACGTGTCCGCACCGGTGATAGAGACGAAAGCGCTATTTAATACAGGAACTAGGGGTATATATTTGCAGTAAATATAATGACAAAACACGAAACAGGGTATAGAATAACATTAACATCAGGAGGGGAACATGGTAGAAAAAAATAAAGAAGAAGCCAAAGAATACGTACTTAAAATGGCAAAAGAACATGACGTCAAGTTCATCAGGCTCTGGTTTACCGATATCCTCGGCATACTGAAGAGCTTCGCCATCACCGTGGAAGAGCTGGAAGGCGCCCTGGAGGAAGGCATGGGCTTTGACGGGTCTTCCATCCAGGGTTTCGCCCGTATTGACGAGAGCGACATGGTGGCGATGCCGGAACCGGATACCTTCAAGCTGCTGCCATGGCGCCCGCGCGAGCACCGCGCCGTAGCCCGTATGTTCTGCGATGTCTTAAAGCCCGGCGGCCAGCCTTTTGAAGGCGACCCCCGCTACGTCCTGAAGAGGAACCTGAAACGGGCTGCCGACCTCGGTTACACGTTCTACGTCGGACCCGAACTCGAATACTTTTACTTCCGGCAGGACCCCAACGACCCCATGAAGCCCACCACACAGGTACTCGATAAAGGCGGCTATTTCGACCTTACGCCCCGGGACGCCGCCGTGGACATGAGGAAGGAAACCGTCCTCCAGCTGGAAGAAATGGGCATCGGCGTGGAATATTCCCACCACGAGGTAGCCCACAGCCAGCATGAAATAGACATGAGGTACACGGACGCCCTTACCATGGCGGATAACGTGATGACCTACCGCTTGGTGGTGAAAGAGGTGGCGCTGAAAAACGGTGTCTACGCCACGTTCATGCCCAAGCCCGTTTACGGTATCAACGGCAGCGGCATGCACGTCCACCAGTCGCTTTTCAGGGGCGACCGGAACGCCTTTTTCGATACGAAAGACCCCTATCACCTGTCCAAAAACGCCAGGAGCTATATCGCCGGTCTCCTGAAACACGCCCCGGAGATTACCGCCGTCTGCAACCAGTGGGTCAATTCCTACAAGCGGCTGGTCCCCGGCTATGAAGCCCCGGTATATCTCTCCTGGGCGCGGCGTAACCGCTCCGACCTCGTGCGCGTGCCGGAATACCGGCCGGGTCGTGAAAAAGCCACCCGGATAGAGTTCCGCTCGCCGGACCCCGCCTGCAATCCCTACCTGGCGTTCAGCGTCATGCTGGCAGCCGGACTGGAAGGCATCGAAAATAACCTCGAACCTCCGGCGCCGATTGAAGAAAACGTCTACGAGATGTCGGAAGAAGAACGCAAGAAAAGGGACATCGGCAGTCTGCCCGCCAGCCTGCTGGAAGCTATTCAGATAGCGGAAGGCAGCGAGGTGGTCAGGAAAGCCCTCGGCGACCATGTCTTCGAGGCATTTATCCAGAACAAGAAGATAGAGTGGAACGAATACCGCAGCCAGGTAACCGAATACGAACTCGATAAATACCTGGCGATTCTGTAAGCGGAGGTTTTCTCTCATGGACCAGCCCGTCGGCGCCGATGCCGAAAATAAACTGATAGCCATCCTCAAGGTATTGAGCGAGTCCTCTGAACCGCTCGGCTCGATTACCATCGCCCGCCTCCTGGAAAAAGACGGGGTATTCCTCAGCGAACGGGCGGTGAGATACCACCTCCGGATTACCGACGAACGCGGCTTTACCCGGCCCGGCGGGCACGACGGCAGGATGATTACCCCCCTGGGCAGGCAGGAAGTCAAAGAAGCGCTGGTACCGCAGCAGCTCGGCCTCGTGCGCGATAAGCTGGAACTGCTGGCTTACCAGACCACCTTCGACCCCGCCAGACGCGCCGGTCTGCTGGCGATAAACACCTCGATTATCGATAAAGATAAGTTCAAGAAAGCCCTTGCGGCGATGAAAGAACCTTTCAAGGCGGGCCTGTGCGTCAGCGAACTGGTGGCTACGGCCAGGGCGGGCGAAAAACTAGGCTCCGTGGTAGTGCCCGATGGGAAAATTGGCTTCGCCACCGTCTGCGGGGCTTCCATCAACGGCGTCCTCCTCAAGGCAGGCGTACCCACCGAGTTCCGCTTCGGCGGGGTGCTGGAAATAAGGAACTCCACACCAAGACGCTTCGTGGCGATAACCGAATACTCCGGTACTTCCACGGACCCCTCCGAGCAGTTCATCCAGGCGAAAATGACCAGCGTCGGGCTGGTTTCCCGGACGGGGAGCGGCAAGATACTGGGCGCTTTCCGCACCATACCGGCCCCCGCCAGGGAAGTCGTCGAGGAGAAAGCCGCCCTTCTCAAGGAAATAGGCATCGGCGGTATTTACACCCTCGGCAATATCAGCGAGCCGCTCTGCCAGATACCCGTCGCCATGAACCGCGTCGGCGTCGTGCAACTCGGCGGGCTGAATCCGGTGGCGGCTGCGGTCGAAGCCGGTATGGAAATCGAAAACATCGCCGAGAGCGGTCTAATCGATTTTAAGGAACTGCACAGCTACAAGGAACTCTAGTCTAAACTTGCTGTTCCCGGTCAAGCCACGTCGAGAGATAGCGCTCGCCCGTATCCGGCATGATAACCACAATCAGTTTCCCCCTGCTTTCCGCCCTGCCGGCTACCTTCACCGCCGCCCAGACCGCCGCCCCCGATGAAATCCCCGCCAGTATCCCTTCCTCCCGGGCAAGCCGCCTTGCCGTGGTGTCCGCGTCCTCATTGCTCACGGTAATGATTTCATCGATGAGGTCCGTCCTGAGAACATCGGGCACGAATCCGGCTCCGATTCCCTGAATCACATGTCCCCCCGCTTTTCCCCCGGAGAGTACCGGCGAGCCCTCCGGCTCCACGGCGACCACCTGAAATCCCGGCTTCCTGGCTTTAATTACTTCCGCCACACCGGTAATCGTGCCGCCGGTGCCCACTCCGCCGACCAGAATATCCACTCCGCCGCCGCTATCCCGCCAGATTTCCTCGGCGGTGGTCAGGCGGTGTATCTCCGGATTCGCCGGATTTTTAAACTGCTGTGGCATGAAATAATTCCTGTTCTCCGCGGTAAGCTGCTCCGCCTTCCTTATCGCCCCCGGTATGCCTTCCTCCCCCGGAGTCAGCACCAGCTCCGCCCCGAAGAGGGAAAGAAGCTGCCGCCGCTCCACGGACATGGAGTCCGGCATAACGATGACGAGCCGGTATCCCCGGGCGGCGCAGATACAGGCCAATCCTATGCCGGTATTGCCGCTGGTAGGCTCGATGATTACCGTGTCTTTCTTGATAAGCCCCCTCTTCTCGGCGTCGGCTATCATGGCAACACCAAGCCTGTCCTTGATGCTGTTCGCCGGATTGAAGGACTCCAGCTTGGCTACCACCTCCGCCCCTGCCCCTTCGGCAATGCGGTTCAACCTGACCAGGGGCGTGTTCCCGATTGTCCCGGAGACATCCGAGGCAATCCCCCGGGTAATCTTCGGTATCTTCACCCCCCTGTAATCGAGATATTCTACTTCCGGATTAGATTCCGCCATATCTTCATCTCTCCTCGAATACTCCATATTGGTGACCTTTTCAACTTAAAATACCACGTCGGAGAAAATGATATCAATACCCGCCCGGTGTTCCGGCATCTGCCGGTTTGTTGATTGTATCGAGTCGTTCAGAGTACAATCACTTTAACGCCTGAATTTTCACGGTATCACTATGTCTGCGTGTAACCGGTAAGGAGGGACTCCGATGTCACAGGGCAAATACGATAAGTACTTCCTGAAAAACGCGCCCCCCAAACTCCCCTTCGATTTCGTCATGGGGCCGATTCTCCAGCGCATGGACAGTAAGACCATCGAAGGCAGTAACTTCTACTTCATTCACTGGGTGTTGCCCCATGAAAAGCCCCACATGAAAATAGGCCACCCCCCGCACATCCATAGCGAAGCCGAACTCCTCATACACATCGGCACCAACCCGGACGACCCCGATGACCTCGGGGCGGAGGTCGAGCTATACGTGGGACCGGAACTGGAAAGGCACGTCATCACGGAGTCCACCGTGGTCTTTCTGCCCCCCAACTTCCTCCACGGTCCCTGGAACCCCATTAAGACAGTCCGACCCTGGATATTTATCGAAATCAATCAGGGCTTAAAGCACACGGAGAAGTTCTTCCCGCAGCTCTTGACGAAGGAACACCGGGCCCAGCTGGACTGGTCGTTCTGGCACGACGACGGCATGAGCGAAGGGTACAGCAATATGGTAACGCCGCCGCCTAAGGGAGGATAAGCTATGCTGGAACTCACCCTGAAAGAAAAAGAACGCCGCTACACGCTGCTGCGTAAGGCGTTACAGAAAGCCGGGCTATCGGCGCTCATCGTCTACGGCGGCACCCAGCTCGGCGTGCCCGTCCATTATTTAACACGCGTATGGGGGAACAAGCAGAACATGGTGGTTTTCCCCGTCGAATCCGACCCCGTTCTCCTTGTCCCCAGCAACACCGGCATCACCGGAGAATCGCTGGTAAAACAGGGCTGCTGGATACCGGCTAATAACGTACTCTCCTCGACCAATCTTGCAGTAGATGCCGCCAGACTGATAATCGACCTCAAATTACAGAAAACACAGGTCGGCATCGACAGCTTTCGCTTCTGGCCCGTCTTCGAATATGAGCAGTTCCACGAACTTTGCCCGGACGCACGGCTGGTGGAATCGCACCGGCTGTTCGGGGAGATACGCGGACCCAAGAGCGCCGGGGAACTGGCGGTCATGGCAGAAGCAATCCGTATTTCCGACCTCGCCCATACTACCTTTTTAGCCAACCTTAAACCCGGTCTTACCGAGGCGGAAGCCGCGGCAAAAGCCAGCGAAGTCCTGGACGCGAACGACATTATCGACCGTATAGTCCTCATTCACACCCGGCCGGACGCGCCATACCCCTACCGGCCCGGCCCCACCGTAATTCAAAAGCCCAACCCGGTAACGTTCTCGCCGGAATTCACCCGTAACGCGGGCTACGGCGCCCAGATGATACGCGAGTACTGGTGGGAAAAGCCGGAAGGGACATACAAAAAGATGTTCGGGATGTGGGCGGAAATGAGGCAGATGGTAATAAGGGAGTTCCGCCCCGGCGTGGAGATTACCGGCGCCGGACAGATGATAGAAGACCTGGTCGGCAAATGGGGCTTCGAGTGCGATAAGCTGGGGCACGCCGTCGGGCTGTCCTACGGGGACGCCCCCTATATCACCGCCGGACCCCACGAGCGCGACTTCATGGAGTGGACGATCCTTACGGACGAGGTCTACGCCGTTCATCCCATGGTCAGGTGTAAGGGCGGCAAAGCCCCGTTCACCATGATCGGGGATATGTACCACGTCGGCAAAGACGCCACGGAGTGGATGACCACCACCCTGCCGGGCCTCCCGGAGATGATTCCGCAGTAAAGATGAAAAGTATCGTAATTTACTATTCCCAGGCCGGAAGCACGCAGAAGATTGCCGGGGCCATCCGCGACGGCATTCAGGACTTTATACCCTGTGATATCGCCAGATTGCAGGACGTAAACGCCGACGACTTACAAACATACGACTTAATCGGCGTCGGCGCCCCGGTCTGGCACCGGCGCGAGCCTGCCGGCGTCATGCACTTCATCGAGTTCACCCTGAACAACGTGGAGGGCAGGCACGCCTTCGCCTTCTGCACCCACGGACTCTATCCGGGCCGCTTCCTGGCAAGGGTCGCGGCTTTCCTCACACAGCGCGGGCTGGCGGTCATCGGCTGGAACGACTGGTATGGCAGCGTCTTCCTGCCGGAAAAGCCCAAGCCCTACTTTACCGACGGTCACCCCGACGATATAGACCTTGCGGAAGCGCGTGACTTCGGTCGGGAAATGGCGGAGCGCAGCCGCAGGATTTACGCGGGAGAAACCGACCTGATACCTGTGTTGCCTGCGGGCAGCGAGTACGACGAACTCTACCCCGGGCCCCCGCGGGGACTGCGCCGTACCGACGAGCAGCGTGAACTCATCGGCATACGGGCTTTCGATTATCATGTCAACAGCGAGAAATGCGCCTACCCGAAGTGCACCGTCTGCATTGACAACTGCCCCACGCACAGTATCAACCTTGCCGTGTCACCGCCCATTCTCAAGGAGACCTGCGACCGCTGTTCCTACTGCGAGCAGATTTGCCCACGCGGCGCCATTGAGTTCGACTGGGCGCCCGTCGTGAAAATCGTCGACGAGGACGCGATTAAGTATTTTACCGGGGTCGCGGAGGAAGCGGAGTCGAAAGGGCGCTTCCGCCGGCTGGTGCCCCTGGAAAAGGTCGGCTGGAAGACCCCCTGGTACACCGTCAAAAAGCCGCCGCGACTCAAACCGATATAACACTAATTTGTTTTTTGTTTTATGTTAAATGAAAAGGAGATAGAAAAATGCCAAAAGGAAATTACGATAGATATTTCACCACGGAGATCGTGAAGGACCACCCGGAAGGGGGAGGCGCCCACATTACTAGTACGCGTCACCTCAAGGATTTCGGCGGGGGACAATTATCAATCGATTGCATCTATATCACCAGCCCCCACCGCATGATTAGCCAGCCCCATAAGCACGATTTCGCCCAGTACCTTAGCTTCTTCTCGGCAAACCCCGACGACGCTAAAGACTTCGACGCGGAAATCGAGATGTGCCTCGGCAAGGAGCAGGAGAAGCACATCATCACCAGGCCCACGTCCGTGTACGTGCCGGCGGGACTTGACCACGGACCGGTCAACTTTGCTAAAATAAACAAGCCCGTCCTGTTCCTGGATATCGCCGTGACGGGTGAATATACTCGCGTGGGTAATACGCCCGACTAACTGAAAAGGAGTTAAGAAAGATGTTACTGAAGGATAGAGTCGCGATTATCACCGGAGGGGCCAAAGGGATGGGACGCGGCATGGCTTTGAAATTCGCCGGAGAAGGCTGCAGGGTAGCCATCGCCGATATTGCCGTCAAGGATGCGGAGGAAGCCGTCGCGGAAATCAAGCAAAAAGGCGGAGAGGGAATCGCCGTCAAGTGCGACGTCACCAGCGGCCAGCAGGTCGCCGATGCCGTGGCAACGGTCGCCAAAAAGTACGGTAAAATCGATATCCTGGTCAACAACGCCGGGGCCATCGCCAAGCACATACCCATCGAGGACATGCCGGAGGAGACGTGGGACAAGGTCATGGCGCTGAACCTGAAAAGCCACTTCCTGTTCTGCAAGAACGTGGTGCCGTACATGAAAAAAGCAAAATACGGCAAGATAATCGGCGTTTCCTCCATCGGCGCCATCCAGCCCCCGGCGCATGAAGCCAACTACAACACCGCCAAAGGAGCCATCATCAGCTTCACTTACGACCTTGCCACCGCGCTGGCGTCCCTCAATATCACCGTCAACGCCATCCTGCCGGGTCCCATCAGGACGCACTTTTACGATGCCAACATTGGCGCGCTGCCGCAAGATAAGCAGGACGAGATGTTCGCCATGCTGGGCAAGAAAACGCCCATGCAGAGAGTCGGGGAGCCGGAGGACATCGCCGGGGCGGCCCTGTTCCTGGCTTCCGACCTTTCCGCGTATGTGACCGGGCAGGTTTTATACGTGGCGGGAGGACTGCCGCTCATAGCACCCACTCCAATGCCAACGGATAAATAAGAAAGATAAACACTAAGGGGGGCTTTCGCCCCCCTCTTTTTTATTTACAATCTAGTATCTCAGGTAGTTGGGCACGACATTCCTGTATTTCTTGACCAGTTGCGCCCAGTTCTTCGGCAGCTCTATCTTCTTCGTGATGGGCGGGGGGCCGCCCTGGATGAAGCCCATCCACGAGCCGAAACCGCCGAAGACGAACACGCGGGCGGGCTCCGGGTCCCGCGGACTCGGTACCAGAATTGCCCCTTTATCGGCAGTGCCTGTGATTACCACGTTTCCCCGGTCGAAAGGCTTGCTGTCGTCCAGCCCGAGTCTCTTGTAGTAGCCGTCGGGGACGATGGAGTACTTGACGATATAGTCCTTGACCGCCTTCTTGCTCCAGCCGCCGTCCGCCAAGGACGCGGCGTTGGTGGGGGTAAGCAGCACCGCGAAGGAACCCATGCGGGCGGGGACGATACTGCCGACGATGGTCGCCAGCAGGCCCTTGTCGTCGGTGCCAAAGGGCATCATCTGCTGGAAGGACTGGGGGAACATCAGCGTGATGGCGCTGTCCTCCTTCTCGAAACCCTGGTCGACGTGGAAAGGCTCCCAGGGACTGTTTTCCTCGTTCTCCGCGGCGACCCAAGTATATTTGCCGGGATTGCCCAGCACGCCCATGTCCTCGATTTGCTTGCGGATGCCGCGTCCGTTCTTGGTGATAAGCCCGAGAGCGCGCCCGATGGACGCGTTGGCGATATCACCGGGATTGGTCGCGCCATAAGTCGAGCGTATATTAGCGTCCTTAGCCACGGGCCCGTTGATGAGCCAGAACGGCGAAAACGAGCCCGTGCTGGCGGCCATCATACCGCAGACGGGATTATCGGCCAGGGCGTGCACCCCGGCGATGAGCACCGGCATATAGGTGGGCAGGCAGCCCGCCATGACGGCGTTGACGGCAATCATCTCCACGGTAGCCTTGCCCAGGCGCGGCTCCAGCTTCTCCACCAGGTGGTCGGGGGGCAGGTCTGTCCCCGTGAGCATCTCCGCCACGGCTGCCTCGGTGGGTGGAATCACGGGCAGTCCATCCGTCCAGCCCCGCTGGTAAAAGAAACGGTTGACCTCTTCCAGGCTGCCCTTGAAGACGATTCGCGGCGGGTTTTCCGGCTCGCGGGGCTTCGGCGATTTCTCTTCGGCGGTCAGCGACTTCGTCAGCGCGGCGACTGTGCCGTCGAAGACCGCCGTGATGGCTTTATCGATGGTTTCCTCGACGGTGCACTCGGAGACGATTGTCTCCGGCACGAACCTGATTACGGGCATGCCGCGACTCGACGCCGCCGACATCGCGTCGTTCTGAAAATGCTCGAAGACGAAGGTAACGGACGGGGTATCATGCTCCTCGATGAAAATAGCATCGTACACAAGGTACTTGGTGCATGCCCCTCAGTCGCCGACGGACGCGATGACCGCATCCACCCCCTTAATCCAGTCCTCGAACTCCTGCTTCCTGTCCGGCTCCAGGGCGGACACCGAAAAAGAGCGGGCGTCGAACGTGCTCGTCTGAACGGTGGGGTATCTCTCCTTTAGCAGCCTCTCGGTCACGTCCAGAATCAGGGGCGCGGCGCGCTTGTTGTTGCAGAGAAGCCCTATCTTCTTCCCGGCGAGGCCGTCCAGGCGTGGTGAAAGACCGTTCAGGGGCTTGGGGTCCGCCGCCGCCCAGGGACTCAATACCTCATAGGATTCACTCATAATCATTACCTCCGGCTATATACTTCCAGTCTCTAATATATCAGAAACTGGAACGGTCTATCCATTTTACCCGCGTGGTAACAATACTGACTTTTTCCGAAGTCAGTAAAATTGACACGTAATAAATAATCGTGCTAAACTCTCCCCAAATCAAGGGTTTCCGATATCCTTATCGGTAAAACCGTGACCTGAACGAGTCTGCCCCGGTGAATCCAGTTCTTATCTAGGGGAGAGCAAAGATGACAGCCTATATCATTCGGCGATTGATAATCGGTGTTATTATCCTCCTGCTCGTAACCATGGTTGTGTTTTTGTTCGTACGCCTCCTCCCCGGCGACCCCCTGCTTGTTTATATGGCCGGCTTCGATATCCAGCGGCAGACCAGCATCAGCCAGGAAAATTACCAGGCATTATTACACCAATGGGGGCTGGATGAACCGATTCCCGTTCAATATGTCAAATGGCTGGGGAGGATATTTCAAGGCGATTTAGGTAAGTCTATCACACTCCAGGAAGATATAGGTGTGCTTATCGCGGAACGCATGCCGCGCACCGCCTATATAGGCCTGATTACCTTTGTCCTGGGCACGGCGGGGGGTATTGCTGCGGGGATAGTGTGCGCGCTTCGGCGCGGCACCTGGATGGATAATACCATTACCACCATCGCCAATATCGGCATGACCGTGCCCGTCTTCTGGCTGGGTATACTGCTGATGTACCTCTTCGCTTATAAACTCGGCTGGCTGCCGACGAGCGGCTGGACAAATCCTTTAGACGATTTCTGGATGAGCTGCAAACAACTGTTAATGCCAATTGCCTCGGTGATACTGGGAGGTATAGCCGGCATGGCACGTTTGACGCGGTCGTGCATGCTGGAGGTCATGAGGGCGGACTACGTACGCACCGCCTGGGCTAAGGGTCTGCGGGAAAGGGTTATCGTGGTAAGGCACCAGATTAAGAACGCCTTGATTCCCGTGGTTACGGCTCTCGGCGGCGCGCTCGGTGCCATCCTGGGAGGTTCCGTATTCATCGAGACGGTCTTCGCTATTCCCGGCATGGGACTGCTCATGACCAACGCGGTCTTCGACCAGGACTACCAGGTCGTTCAGGCGGGTGTCCTGCTGTTCGGAGGCATTATTATATTTTCCAACCTGCTTGTTGATATCCTGTGGGGCTGGCTTGACCCCCGGATAAGGTTAGCTTAAGGAGGGCCGGTATGGCGGATGACAAAGAAACCGGAGTGCATCCCGCTGATGCCCTGGGGGCAGCGGTGGCGCCGCCTAAAGCCAATGAATTTAAACGGTTAGTCAGGGTCTTCTTCGGACGTAAGCTCTACGTTATCGGTTTCGTTATCGTCGTTATCCTGATACTTACCGCTATATTCGCCCCCTTCATCGCCACCCATGACCCGTATTCCACAAACCTTGCTGAAAAGCTGGAACAGCCCAGCAGCCGCCACTGGCTGGGCACCGATTCTGTGGGCAGAGATACCTTCAGCCGCATCATATACGGATCGCAGGTCTCACTGCTTATCGGTTTTTCCGCCGTCTTTGCCTCCGCTATAGTGGGTCTGCTCATGGGCCTGACGGCGGCGTACTTCGGCGGCTGGGTATTTGCCGTAATCATGAGGTTTACCGATGCCCTCATGGCATTGCCCGGTATCATACTCGTACTTCTCATTGCCGGTCTTGGGGGGGGTGGTATACCCGTTGTCATTTTCGCCCTGGGATTCGGCGGTATTGCCGGTCAATGCCGCATGATGTGCGGTCTGGCGCTCAGCGTAAAGCAGAACGACTACGTGCTGGCGGGGCGCGCCATGGGCATGAGCAACTGGCGCATGATGCTGACCCAGATTTTCCCCAACGCCTTCCCGCCCCTGATGGTCGGCATCACCATGGGTATTGGCGGCGTGGTGCTGGGAGAGGCCGGCCTGAGTTTCCTGGGCATCGGTGTTATGCCCCCCGTACCTTCCTGGGGCGGCATGGTAAACAGCGGACAGAGATACCTGCTGGACAACCCCTGGCTTTCCATAGCGCCCGGAGTAGCCATCATGCTGCTGGTATTCGGCTTTAACATGGTGGGAGACGGCATCCGGGACGCGGTCGACCCCAAGCTGAGGGGTGTGATTTAAAAAATGAGTAGATATATTTAAGGATTATGGTATGTCAGTTGTACTGGACGTAAAGGACCTTAAAACCTATTTTCATACGGAATACGGGCTTGTAAAAGCCGCCGACGGTGTTTCTTTCCACATTAACCAGGGAGAGGTAATCGGGCTGGTGGGAGAAAGCGGCTGCGGCAAGTCCGTGAGTATCCTTTCAATCATGCAGTTAATACAGACGCCGGGCGAGATAGTCGACGGCAGAGTCACGTTCGAGGGAAAGAACCTCCTGGATTTTGAGGCAAACGGACCGGAAATGAGGTCTATCCGGGGCAGAAAAATGACCATGATATTCCAGGAACCCATGACATCGCTAAACCCGGTGCTTACCATTAACCGCCAGATGACCGAGTTGCTGGAACTTCACCTGGATATGGACAGGCATGCCGCCAGGGACAGGGCCATAGAACTGCTCAGAATGGTCGGCGTGCCGGATGCCGCCAGCCGCGTAGACGACTACCCCCACCAGTTCAGCGGCGGCATGCGACAGAGAGTAATGATTGCCATGGCGATATCCTGCAATCCGATGATTATCTTCGCCGACGAGCCGACGACCGCCGTGGACGTTACCACGCAGGCCCAGCTGCTGGAGCTCATGAAAGACCTGGTCACCCGCCTCAATACCGCCCTCGTCATCGTCACTCACAACCTAGGAGTTGTCGCCCGTTACGCGCAGCGTATTTACGTCATGTATGCCGGCCGTATCGTCGAATCCGGACCGGCGGAGGACATCTTTGAAAGCCCCAGACACCCTTATACCATCGGCTTACTAAACAGCGTTCCCAAACTGGGTGAAAAACACGGTACCAGGAAACTCATACCCATTTACGGCCTACCGCCCAACCTTATCGATATGCCCCCCACCTGCGCCTTCCTCCCCAGGTGTACCCACAGAACCGCGCAGTGTGAAAAGGACCCCTGGCCACCCCTCCGCTCCGTGGGTGATAACCGGCAGGTATCATGTTATGTCGACGTACGGGGGAAGCAATGAGCACATCGAATAACGGCAATATGGTAGAAATCAAAAACCTGAAAATGTATTTCCCCGTCACCAGGGGCATACTGAGGCGCAAGGTGGCCGACGTTAAAGCCATCGACGACATCAGTTTCAATATAAAAACGCATGAAACACTGGGGCTGGTGGGAGAAAGCGGCTGCGGCAAGACCACTACCGGCCGCTGCATACTCCGCTTATACGAGCCCACCGCCGGCACTATCGTGTTCGACGGTAAAGAAATAACCAACGTAAAGGAAAGAAAACTGAAACACCTCCGGAGTAATATGGGCGCCATCTTCCAGGACCCCTTCGGCTCCCTTAACCCGCGTCAGACCGCCGGCACTATCGTAGGGACCCCTTTGATAGTCCACGACATGGCCACCGGCAGTGAACTCGACAAGAGAGTGGCAGAACTCTTCGAGTTAGTCGGACTGGACCACGCCATGAAAGACCGCGTCCCCCACGAGTTCAGCGGCGGTCAGAGGCAGCGCATCGGGGTGGCCCGCGCCCTCGCATGCCGCCCGTCCCTGGTTATCTGTGACGAGCCTATTTCCGCCCTCGACGTTTCCATCCAGGCACAAATTATCAACCTGCTTGAAGAGTTGCAGGAAAAGCTGGGGCTGACCTACCTCTTCATCGCCCACGACCTCGCCGTGGTGCAGCATATCAGCGACCGCGTAGCCGTGATGTACCTGGGACGCATCGTCGAACTGACCAGTTCCGAAGAATTATACGATAATCCCCTCCACCCCTATACCCAGGCGCTCCTTTCCGCTATACCCGTACCCGACCCCAAACTGGAAAAGACCCGTGAACGCATCGTCTTAAAAGGCGAGGTACCCAGCCCCCTGTTCCCGCCACCCGGATGCCACTTCCACCCCAGATGCCACCTGGCTATCGAGGAATGCAGCAGAGAACGGCCGCCCCTGCGTGATATCGGGAACGGCCACTACGTAGCCTGTATCCGCGTTTAATATCTCCTTATCCTGCGGAAACCTTATATATGCCCCGCTCTACACTTAGCAGCTATAATCAAAGAAAAAAAACGGGCCGCGGTTTTCCCGCGACCCGTATCCTGTTTCTTTACTCCAGGGGTCAGCTAACGATTAAGCCCCCGGTATTAGTTCTCCAGCCAGGCAAAAGTGAAGGCAAATGTACCAAAGCCCATCTGACCGACGGTATGTCCCTTAACCCTGGGATTAACGGCGCTGAAGAACGTAAGGTCATACAGGTTAATACACTGAGCGTACTCATCGATCTGCTTCTTGGATATCTCCTGGTACATTTTCATACGCTTTTCCTGGTCTGTCTCGGAGGCTGCCTTCTTGGCAAGTTCCAGCAGCTCCGGAGGCTGCCACATACCTACCCAGGTGGTATTGTTATTAAGGGTGCCGTTTACCAGCACGTTACCCGGGTCGGAACCAGTCGCTTCCGGACTCGCGCCGAAGGCGAAACCCTCCCATCCGGGCGGGGTGGCAATCTGGAAGCTCAACTGGGCCATGCTGACGCGGTCGAACTCAAGCTCAACATTGATATTCTTCTTAAGCATATCCTGGATGGCGATAGGCGCATCCAGTTCCATGAACTCGACCATGAGGAACTTGGTCTTAAAGCCATCGGGATAACCGGCTTCGGTGAGTAGTTGCTTGGCTTTGGCCAGGTCATACGGGTAGCCCACTACATCCGGACTCCAACCGCCGGACTCCCTCAGGAAGACCTGGTCGCAGGGGCGGCTGTAGCCGTATCCCAGACCATCGGCAAGCGCCTGCTTGTCGATGGCATGGTCGATGGCGCGCCGCACCCTGATATCCGCCAGGGGCGACTCGGGGGTATTGCTGTCCGGGTAAAGACCGACAATCCAACCCTTGGTGGAAGTCATCTCGAAACCCTCCGCTGTAATATCCTCCACGTCCTGGGCATTGATGCCCGCCATATCTACCTCTTCCGATTTAAAAGCGAGGAGCTGGGTGGTCGGGTCGGGTATGAAGATAAAGTCGACGCCATCAAGGTAAGGCCTGCCGCGCCAGTAGTCATCGTTCCGGTCATACTTGATATACATGTCGCGGTTATACTCTACCAGCTTGAAAGGGCCGGTGCCGATGGGGTGAGACCGGAGCCATTCCGCGGACTGGTTTTGCAGCGCGTCAGGCGAGAACATCATGCAACTGAAGAAGTATGAAAGGCTGTTCATCATCGTCCAGTCCCACTGGTCCATGTAAAATTTCACCGTATATTCATCAATAACTTCACACTTCTTGACCATTTTCAGGTTCTGCCAGGCGGGTGTCTCTATCTGGATGTCCACGTTAACTTTCACCGCCTCGGCATTAAAGTGAACCCCGTCATGGAAGTCCACGCATTCCTGTAGGTAAAATGTGATAGATGTGCCATCCTCGGCGATATCCCAATCCTTGGCAAGCCAGGGCTGGAAATTACCACCCTCATCTACGGTGATAAGGCCTTCCAGAGCAGGATAGGCATAGCCGGCATCACCGGGGTTGCTGATTTCGTTCGGGTTGCCCATGTTACCCACGTTGCCCGAACCAACCAGCTTCAGACGCCCGCCATAAACACCACCCGGCTCCGGTCCCGGTACGTTTACCGGACACTCAACGCCAGGACCAGGTCCCGGTGACGGCTCCGGCGAAGGAGTCGGTTCAGGTGAAGGTGTAGGTGTAGGCTCAGGCGAAGGAGCCGGTTCAGGTTCCGAATCGCCGCAGCTGCCGAGCATAAGACCGATTGCTAAAATAACTGCCAGAGTTAAAAATACTACTCTTTTCACTTTATTAACCTACCTCCTTTGTTAGATTTGGATAAACATAATTCACTAACTTATCGTTTTGATATCACCTCCTTCTACTGAACAACTCCCAAAATAAATACCGGAATTAGGAAAGGGAATATCCCGAAACACTATCGTTATGTTTGATTTTTATTAAGCTGTTCAGTGGCTTAATTAAAATCATTAGATGCAAAATGATACACCCATGCTTCTTTCTTTGTCAAGTCATATTACTCTCCACTAACGCCTGCGGGTAGCCTGTCTTACTGCCCTGTATAAAACGCTACCCGCTACAGGTAATGCTTATCCACCGGTAACGGGCACGAGCAGGGCGATGCGGTCGCCGGAATGAAGCTGGAAGTCCATCCCGTCGTAAAAGAAGTTGCCGTTGATATTGAACTTGTAGTTCTCCTGCAGGCGGCCCTGGCCGGTACGAATGACCGGGCCTTCCAGCGCGGGCACTTTTTCCCGGAGCGCGGCAACGACTTCCGCCATGCCGGCCCCATCGTTGAGTTCCACTTCCACTTCGCGGAGAGGAGTCAGTTCATACGGCAGTCCGTACATATATATAATGCACTTAAACATAGTTATTTACCATCGTTGTTATCTCCCGGGGCTCATGTTCGGCCCTTTCTCCCGGGGCCAGAACTCTTCCGCGATATCGTCCAGTCCCAGTTCCAGGAGCTTATTACGGCTGGGGACGGTGGTTATCCGGTCCCAGTCCAGCGCGCCGAGGTGCCACCACGCCTCCGCCTCGACGTCACAGGTCACGCCGGCCAGCGGCCCGTCCTCCTGCGGCGGTTTGCCGACTACCCTGCCGTGCAGGTAGTGCTTGAGAGGATTGAGACCCTCACGCAGGTTGAAGACATGCCGCATGATGCCGATTCTCTCGCCGCATTTGAGCAGTTCTTTCAGGGAACGGTCGAGTCCGGTTACCGCCTTCATCATCGGCTGGGTATAAGGACCGCGGGCGGTCTCCCACTGGAAGATAATCATGCAGGTGCCCATGGCGTTATTGAGGTGGCACATCAAGCCGGGAATACCGAAAGCCTGGGTGTGGCGGCCCGGCGTGGAATTCATCCAGTACATGGCGGCGGAGGGCATGCCGGCGAAATTATGTCCGGCGACCCGAGGGTCGTGCATGCCCACTTCCTGCCCGCCGATATGCACGGCGAACTTTTCCGCGCCCTTGCCGATTTTCTCCGCGGCTACCTTTACGCCATCGGCGAGGACATCACCGATTCCCTCTCGCTTCACCATCTTCTCCAGTAAAGCCACCAGGGCACGGTGATTGCCCCAGTTGAGTTCAATACCATCGGTATCTTTTTTGGTGAGGATACCGTTTTCGTAGCATTCCATGGCAAAGGCGATGATAGTGCCCGCGGATATTGTGTCCATACCGTAGGCGTTGCAGAGATGGCTTGCCATGTTTATCGACTCCAGGTTAGTATTGCCGCAGTTGACTCCCAGGGCGCCCAGGGTCTCGTACTCCAGCCGGTGAGTACCCGCCGGATACTTATATTCGCCGGTGCCCGCCTTCAGGCTGCCCTTGCATGCGGCTGGACAGCGCCAGCAGCCGATTCTCTTGTCCAGGTTGGCGATTACCCTGTCCCGGTGGAGGTCGGAGACATCGGGCACATCGTTTACGCCGATACCGCCCCAGTTCCTGACCGGCGTATCGCCGCTGTGCGCCGAGACATCGGCGTGACCCCCCGTGCCGTACTCATGAAAGTGCTTCATGAATTCCTGCAGGTCCTCGATGTGCTCTTTCCGCAGGCGGTTTGCCGTATCCATATCGGCGATTGGTACCTTTTTATTGCCCCTGACGACGACGGCTTTGATTTTCTTGGAACCCATGACCGTGCCCATACCGCCGCGCGCGGCGGCATCCCCTTTATGGGTCTGAATACTGGCAACCAGCGAGAGCTTTTCACCGGCGGGACCGATACAGATGACCTTGGACTCGCCGCCATGCTCATTACGCAGTGTATCTTCCGTATAATACGTGTCCTTTCCCCAGAGACGGGAGGCGTCCTTCAACTCCGCTTTACCGTCGTCGACGAAGAGATAGACCGGCTTTTCCGAGATTCCGGTAAAAAATACGCCGTCGTAACCGGCGAACTTGAGATAAGGACCGAAAAATCCGCCCGAATTGGCGTCTCCCCACCCCCCGGTAAGCGGCGACTTCGCCACCGCCTGGTAGCGGGCGCCCCCGATGGCGGGGCTGCCGGTGAGGGGTCCCGTCATCAAACCGAAGATGTTCTCCGGACCCAGTGGGTCCACGCCCGCCTTCATGCGGTCATAGAGTAGTCTGGCGCCGATTCCGTAGCCGCCGACGTAATCACGGCAAAGACTCTCGTCCGGCGTCTCTTCCGTCATCTTTCCGCTGGAAAGGTCCACGAACAGGAGCTTTCCCATGTAACCTCCAAGCATATCTGCTCCTTTCAATACATCAATGGAACTCCTCTGTAATCGACCTCATATTACCACCACGCCGGTTTCCGGTCAATTGAAGCAATAGGATAAAAAGGACGGCAACGGAAAGGCTGGAAGAAGACTAGAGAAACGTGGTGGTGCCTGTTTGTGTGATATCGTAACCACCGGCTTTATTAACGACCTCTTTGAACTCCTCGCTGACCACCGTATCGAGCAAAGGTTTCAGTAGCTTATCGCGGTAGCTGGCAATCGGTATGACCAGGTCGTACCTTTCCCGGAACAGCGGCATGAAGTCGATATCGCAACTGCGGGCGGCGGCCTCGATGCCCATGGCGACGTCCGCCTCGCCCCTTGATATGCTCAGGCCCACGGCGAGATGTGTCTCCATCTCCTTGTCATAGCCCTTGATTTCCCCCGGGCTGATGCCGAGCTGGCGTAAATGTATATCCAGGAGGACGCGGG
The DNA here is from genome assembly GCA_016926115.1 of Dehalococcoidales bacterium. Next base: position 42,874 of record JAFGPF010000057.1, read on the forward strand.
TGCCAGAACCCTCCTGCCGGTTGACAAAGGTAATATCCTTGCGTTTAAGGTCGGGAATTCCTCTGATATTCTTGGGATTGCCGCGGGCGTACATGAGTCCCTGGATACGGTAAACCAGGTGCACCACCGCCACTTCCCTGCCCGGCAGTATCCGCTTGATAAAGGGATAGTTATACTCGCCCGTTTCCTCGTCCAGCAGGTGAATGCCGGCGAGATGCGCCCGGTCCTCCTGAAGGGCGATAAGCCCCCCCAGGCTGCCGGCATGGACGATATCGAACTCTATGTTATCGGTATGCCGCTTCACCAGGTCCGTCAGGATGGTCAGGGCTAAATCATGACTCCCGACGATTAGAATGGTATTGGGCTTGGTGGTGGTCTTTGCCTTGCTGACCGGTTTTTCTGCGGCGCTCTGCCGTTCCTCGCGCCATCGGGACAGGTGGAGATAAAAAGCCGCCTCCAGGTCCTCGGGACTGTACCCCTGGCTAAGCACCTTCACGATATCGTCGCTGACGATTTCCGAGAGGCGTTTCTGGCGGGCTACGGTAACGGAGGGGTCGTCGGTATTAGCCACCACCACGGTGCCGCCGCGACGGCGGGCGGAGATTACCTTTTCCTGTTCAAGTTCCATGTAAGCCCGGAACACGGTATTCTGGTTGACGTTGAGGGACTGCGCCAGTTCCCTTACCGTAGGAAGGTGGTCGCCCGGCTTGAGCTGCTCCGTGGCTATAAACTGCCTGACCTGCTCGGCTATCTGCTGGTAAAGGGGGGCGGAGGAATGCTGGTCCAGGCGGAAGTCCAGATTATTCATAATTTATTGTAGCACAAATGTAACTTATCTGAGAACGAATGTCAAGACGCGTGATTATTGATCTTACTACCCTTGCTATGGTAGCGGGAATTGATAACCATATTTGGACTATTGAAGAGATTATTTAATTAGTACCTTGATATAAAATTATTTCAAATATTATTTCATATTTAGTTCTATTCTGCGTTTATTATAGTCAAAAATAATGTCGAATACATCAAAAAATCCAGTTTGCCCCAATATACCATAAGGAGCATGCTCTATCTCTCTAGAAAATCCTGCATAACAATCAAACTCATATCCCTCAACATCTATTTTAATGTTATGAAAATAAGCTTTTAACTCTTTACCTGTAACACCATGAAGAACCTCTAATTTTCCCGATTCTATCGCGATCCCTATTGTTTCACCAATCGAAGCGTGTAATATACAGGAATCAGCCCCTGAGTCTATTAAGGCTAGATAACTTATTCTTTCTTGCCCATTTATAAGTTGTATGGGTATTACGGGTCTAGAAACACTGACCCGTCTGGGGTATGCCTCAGACGGGTCAGCATTAAACTTGCTATATTTGAGTGTAATACTCATAATATAAATGCGCTAGAACTTTTAGGGACTTTTGTTAATATGGGACTACACTCCTTATGTTTATGTGCTTGTTCCAACGCTTTCTTTGGATTCGTAGCAACACCTACTACCCTGCTACTATCCGCTGATAGCGCAATCCACTTATTTGAATAACCTCTTAACAATTTTGTCAAATCAGTGTTTTTAGCCATTCTTCACCTCCCTCTCTTCTACACCACTCAAAGTATCTTTCTCCTACTTAATCTACCCCTACTATACACCCCTACACACTAAAAGTCAATCATTATGTCATTATGTTACACATATGTTATATCCTAAAGCATAATACTACCGAATTATGTAGGGTGTAACATTTATCTTGATATTGATGAAAATATTCATATAATAATATTACTATACGCTTTATTAAATTAAATTTACCTGCGTTCAAGAGAACTGCAGAAAATTAAAATAACCCACTACCAATTACTAACTAATAACCTCACCCCTCCAGGACTCTTCGACCTTTATCTCTCCCTGTGCGCGACAAAAACCACTTGCCGATAACTGTCATATAGCTTAAAGTAAACAGGGATGAAGACCATTACCCTCTGCTCCATGCACCCTGAGCAACTTAACATATAACGAAAAACGAATAACTCGAAAATGAAAAACGAATACCCCGAAAACGAAACTAACTTAACATATAACGAATAACGAATAATCGTAGCTGATTAGCTACGGAAAAACTAAAAATAATTTTAAAACTAATAACGAATCAAAAATAGCCGCCCTGATAAGAAAAGACATCGCCGAGGAGAGGGGTAGCAGAGGTCTAAGCCGCCAGTTCCGGCGTGCTCAGGGTCTTGTACATCTTGTAGTAAAGACCCTCTTTCGCCAGCAGCTCTTTGTGGGAACCTTCTTCTACAATCTTCCCGTGCTCGAGCACGATAATACGGTCGGCGCCGGTTACCGTCGAAAGACGGTGGGCGATTGTCAGGCAGGTGCGCCCCTTGGTCAACTTGCGCAGCGCCCGCTGCATAATCCGCTCGGTATTCGTATCCACGTTGGATGTAGCCTCGTCGAGGATGAGGATACGCGGGTCGGCGAGTATCGCCCGCGCCAGGCAGATAAGCTGGCGCTGTCCGGCGCTTAGGCTGGAGCCCCGCTGCCCCACCTGCGCATCGTAGCCTTTTTCAAGTCGGCTGATGAAATTATTAGCGCCGACCGTTTTCGCCACTTCAACAACCTCGTCGCGGGTGGCGTCAAGTTTGCCGTACTTTATATTCTCTTCGATAGTCCCGGAAAAGAGAATCGGGTCCTGCGGCACGATGCCGATCTGCTTCCTCAATGACCGTTGGGTAACGGAACGCACGTCGTAGCCGTCCACGGATACCTCGCCCTTTTCCACCTCGTAAAAGCGGGCGGCCAGGCTGACCAGGCTGCTCTTGCCCGAGCCTGTCTGCCCCACGAGGGCGACGGTCTCTCCCGGCTTGATGGCTAAATTGATATCGTGGAGGACGTCCTTGTTCGCCTCGTAGCCGAAGTTCACGTCCTTGAAGATAATCTCCCCGTTTACCGGCGGCAGTTCCACGGCGCCGGGTCTGTCCTGAATCTCCGGCTCCACGTCCAGCAGCTCGAAGATACGCGCGCCGGAAGCCATCGCCCGCTGGAGCTCCGTGTACTGCATGGAAAGCTCAAGCACAGGCTCGAAGAAGCGCTGTACGTAGAGCAGGAAGCTGACGAGAACACCGACGGTCATCACGCCATCAAATACCTGAAAACCACCGATGATGATGACAATGGCAAAGGAAACGCCGGTGAGTATCTGCACCATGGGCATCATGAGCGCTTCCAGCTTGACGGCGCTGACATTGGCATCCAGGTGAGCGCGGTTGACCTCGTCGAACTGGCCGAGGTTTTCACTCTCGCGCGAGAGGCTCTGGACGACCCGCACGCCGGAGACGTCCTCCTGCAGCTGCGAATTTACCGTGGCGATGGCCTGCCTCACCCGGATAAACGCCCGCCGGGCGAACTTCTGCCAGATATATACCAGAATCGCCATCACCGGCACTACCGTAAGTGTAATTAAAGCCAGCCGCGGATTGGCGACAATCATAATAACCGCGATACCTACCAGCGTCAGGAGACTGGTTATCATCGCCAGCATGCCCTGGGTGACGAGTTCCTGCACCTGCTGCACGTCGTTCTGCACGCGTGACATGAGCTTGCCGACCTTGTGGGTATCGAAGAAACTCAGGGAAAGACTGTGCAGATGGTCGAACATCTCGGTGCGCATGCGGTAGATAATGGACTGTCCCGCGTAGGCAAGATAGATGCTCTCCAGGTACTGGCCGCCCCACATCGCCACGGCGACCACCGCCAGAAAGATAACCGTAATATTGAGTCCGCCGAGGTTGCCCTGTACGATATGGTCCGTAGCCACGCCGACCAGGTAAGGCAGGGCCAGCGTCGCCAGGGTTCGGATAAGCATACCCCCCGCGCCGACACTCACCTTACCGATGACGGGCTTGAGGTATTTCGGCAGCCGCGCGATTACCCGGCTGTCGTAGACCTTGCCCAGCACTTCATCGGAATCGAAGTGCCCGCCCCCGCGATGGGGAGGTCCGTGCATGGGACCACCGCCGTGAAACATGCTAGTCCTCCACCTTCCCTTCCTGAGATTCCTTATTTACCAGGAGCTGTTCCTCGTATACCTCTTTGTAAATGCCGTTCACGGCAATCAATTCGTCGTGCGTGCCCCGCTCCACCACCTCCCCGTCCTGGAGCATGAGGATGATATCAGCGTTGCGGATAATAGGGATGCGGTGGGTGATGATAAAGGTCGTCCTCCCCTTGATAAGCTTGTCCAGCGCCTGGCGGATGAGCTTCTCCGTTTCTGAGTCCACGCTGGCGGTGGAGTCGTCCAGTATCAGGACGCTGGGGTTCACCAGCAGTGTGCGGGCTATGGAAAGCCGCTGTTTCTCCCCGCCGGAAAGGGTATCGCCGCGCTCCCCCACCCAGGTCTCGTAGCCCTCGGGCAGTCCCTGAATGAAGTCGTGCAGATAGGCAGCTTTAGCCACCTCTATAATCTCGTCCATATTGGCGTCCACGGCGCCGTAGGCGATATTCTCCTTGACGGTCGCCGAGAACAGGAAGACGTCCTGCTGCGCGGCAACAACGTTCTTACGCAGGGAAGCCAGCGTGACATCGCGTATATCGGTGCC
>JAFGPF010000058.1 GCA_016926115.1 Dehalococcoidales bacterium
CCGATGATTAAACCGTTGGAAGCCGTCGCCAGCATGACGTCGCTCTCGCTGATATTGCCGGTGCCGCTGTGGATGAGACGAACTTTCACTTCATCGGTGCCCAGCTGTTCCAGCGAACCCCTGATGGGTTCGATGCTCCCCTGGACGTCCGTCTTGAGAATGACGTTGAGTTCTTTTACCTTGCCGGCGCTAATCTGGTCGTAGAGTGTATTCAGGTTGACCGCTTTACCCGACTTGGCCTCTTTTTCCTCCGCCTCCGCCCTGTTCCTGGCGAGCAGCGCCTGGGCGTGGCGTTCGTCGGCTACGGCGGTCAGCGTGTCCCCGACCTCCGGCACTTCACCCAGTCCCAGGACCTCCACGGGCGTGGCAGGTTCCGCTTTCTTTATTCGCTTGCCCAGGTCGTTGAACATGGACCTCACCCTGCCCCAGGTATTACCCACCACCACCGTATCGCCTTCTTTCAGCGTGCCGGACTGTATAAGTATCGTCGCCAGGGGGCCCCGGTTCTTGTCCATCTTGGCTTCGATGACCACTCCGGCGGCGGCGCGATTCGGATTCGCTTTCAATTCTTCCATCTCCGCCACCAGCAGGACGCTTTCCAGCAGTTCCTTAATGCCCTTTTTCTCCTTGGCGGAAATTTCCGCGGCGACGGTATTCCCACCCCACTCCTCGATTACCAGTCCGGCTTCGGAAAGCTGCTGTTTTACCAGGTTTACGTTGGCGTTGTCTTTATCGATTTTATTAATAGCTACGACGATGGGCACCTCGGCGGCGCGGGCGTGACTGATAGCTTCGAGTGTCTGCGGCATGACGCCGTCGTCGGCGGCGACCACCAGGATAGTGACGTCCGTAATATTAGCCCCGTGCGCCCGCATGGCGGTGAAAGCCTCGTGCCCGGGGGTATCCAGGAAGGTTATCTTTTGCCCGTCTATCGTCGCCTGGTAGGCGCCGATATGCTGGGTAATGCCTCCCGCCTCCGAGTCCACCACGTTTGCCTGCCTGATGGCATCCAGCAGTTTGGTCTTGCCGTGGTCGACATGCCCCATCACGGTTACGATGGGCGGGCGGGGTATCAGGTTCTCGGCTTCCTTGCCGTAGCGTTTCTTGAGCTTCTTATGTTCTTCGGCGGCTTTAGCCATCTGCTGGTCTTTTAAAGGCTTAAAGCGGGGTTTAAATCCAAAGCTGGTCACGATGGCGGCGGCGGTATCGTAGTCGATAACCTGGTTGATGTTAGCCATGATGCCGTTGCGCATCAGCTGCTTGATAACCAGAATTGAGTCCACCTGTAACATGTCGGAAAGCTGCCTGACGCCTATAGAGCGCGGAATATCGATTACAGGCACTTTCTTGGCGGCTGCCTTTTCTTTAGTAGCCGTCGTTTCTTTGGCCTTCTTTTCCTCCGCAGGCTCTACCGTATTTTCTTGCTTACTGGCTTTGGGCACTAAATAACTCCTTCAGTAGGGACTTGCCGTCCCTGGCAAGCTGTTCGCGGTTATCCCGCGTAAGATTACATTTTAAGGTGTTTTCCAGTTGATTTCCACTTAACGCCTTCTCCCAGCATTCCGGGTCCGGGCAGATGTAAGCGCCCCGCCCCTCCTTTTTCGCGGACGGGTCTATCTCTATGTCACCCTCCCGCGTGCGTACCAGCCGCACCAGTTCCTTCTTAGCCCTTGTCCGGCGGCAGGCTACACACGTACGCCGGGGTGCCGCTTTTACCGCGGGTTGGCTATTCGAAATCTTCCTCCTCCTCCACTACCGTGTAGTCGCGGCGTCCCTTCCGGGATTTCACGCCGTCTTCGCTGGTATCCTTGGCGTAGGAACCCTTCTTTTTCTTCTTGGTTTTAGCTGTTTTAGTGCTGGACTTGGTACGCCGGGGCACCATGATATCCTCCGCGAACCGCAGTGTCGGTTTGCCATCGCCCTCTGCCTGTTCGAGCGGAATCGGCGGGGCCAATACTATCTCCTCTTCTACTTCCGCCTCTTCTTCCCCGGCCTCTTCCTCTGCTTCCTCTTCCGCCGCGGGTTCTTCTACGACCGCCGGTTCTTCACCCGGCAGAGTAAGTTCCGCCAGGAGTTCGTCGGGGATGGCTTCCTCGACCGCGGCTTCGGCGACTTCCTCCGCTTCGGCGATTACTCCCTCTTCCTCGGGCGCAGCCTCGGGTGCCGCCTTGGCCGCTTCCAGCTTCTCGGTTTCGGCCATGGAAACGCTCTTGATGTCGATTCTCCAGCCGCTCAACTTGGCGGCAAGCCTGGCGTTCTGTCCTTCCTTGCCGATTGCCAGCGAGAGCTGCTTGTCCGGCACGATTACGGTCGCCCCTTCCTCGTCCGCGTTCAGTGCCACGCTGACGATGTGCGCCGGGCTGAGGGCGTTGGCGATGAATGTCGCCGGGTCGTCGTTCCACTGGACGACGTCTATTTTCTCGCCGTTAAGCTCGCTGACGATGTTCTGTATCCTGATGCCGCGCAGCCCCACGCAACAGCCCACGGGGTCGATGCCTTCCTGCTTGGCGGCCACGGCTATCTTGCTCCTGAATCCCGCTTCGCGGGCGATGGATTTTATCTCCACGGTGCCGTTATAGACCTCCGGTACTTCCAGCTCGAAGAGCCGTCGCAGCAGTTCCGGGTGGGAACGTGAAACGATGACCTTCGGTCCCTTGGCGGTACGCGCCACCTGTAAGAGCACTACCTTGAGGCGCTGTCCCACGCGGTACCTCTCCGTGCGCACCTGCTCTGACGCCGGCAGGATAGCCTCGGTCCTGCCCAGGTCTATGTTAACCTGCCCCATCTCGAAGCGCTGGACCACCCCGCTGACTACCTCCCCCTCTTTATCGGCGTACTCTTCGAAGATGGCGCTGTGCTCGGCTTCGTGGAGACGCTGCAGGATGACCTGCTTGGCGGTCTGCGCCGCAATGCGTCCCGCATTAGCGGGGGTGGACTCCACCATGACGGTATCGCCCACCTGGGCGTCTTCCTTCAGCTTCTTCGCCTCTTTCAGCGAAATCTCGTAGGCGGGGTCGGCGGGCTTGGTAACGACCTCTTTTTCCGCCCATACTTCGACCGCTCCGCTGTTCGGATTAATCTTGACGGCGATATTCTGATTGGGGTTGAAGGTATCCTTCTTATATGCGGATACCAGCGCCGCCTCGACCGCGGTTAGCACCACGTCTTTCGGCAGGTTCTTCTCCGCCGAAAGCTGCGTTATGGCGAGCAGAAAATCGCTCTTCATTTCGGATGATAACCTCCGGTTTACTTATTCGGTTAAAAATAATTAAAAAAGTGGGAATCGAACCCACTTCACATCAATACTATTCTTATCTTGGCAGCCTCATTATAACACTCTTTATTTCATTATGCAAGGCAAAATACCTCTATTTTAATCTCCCTGTTTTTATCTCAAAACTGCATTGAAAAAGCCGGTTATCTTACTGATGTACTCGTCGGGATTGGTCATGTACGACCGTACGTGCTCGGCGCCGGGGGCAATCCAGAGCTCGTTCCGGGAATTGGCGGAAGCCTCCGCCAGCCTGTGGACGTGCTCCGTGGGGACGAAGGTATCCTCCGCGCCGTGGATGAAGAAGATTGGTCTCGGCGAAATTTGCGGCACCGCCTCCACGGGCTTGATGTCTCTGAAGTCCACATCGTAGATTAGATTGACCATGGTCAGCACCGGCGAAAGGAAGAATTCCGGGAAGCCGGAACGCGCCTTGAACTCGCGCCCCATGATATCGGCGAGGTCGGTATAAGCGCTGTCGGACACGATGCAGTCGATGTCACTGCTCTCGGCGCCAGTCATCAGCGCCGTCGCGCCCCCCATGGAAAAGCCCAGCACCCCGATGCGCTCGAAGCCCCGGTCTTTCGAGTATTCTATAGCCCCCAGCAGGTCGTTCTTCTCGAAGTACCCTGCCGACATTCTTTTACCGTCCGATTCCCCGTGACCGCGCAGGTCGAACATCAGCACGTGATAATCGTGTTCCACCAGTGCCGCGGCGATGTCCAGCATGCCGATGCTCGGGTCGGCGCGGTGAGATTCCCCGCCCTGCACCATGATGATAATACCGTCGCTGTCTTTCGCCGGTAGATACCAGCCGCGCAGGGTCAGGGCGTTGTCGTAACTGGTAAACTCCACATCTTCATAGTCCAGACCGAGGTCGCCCGGGCTCTCTTCTACCGGCACGCGCTCCACCCTGGTAGCGATATTGCCCAGATGGATTGATAAGCCCACGTAGGCGCCCGCCAGCACGAACACTACTACGATTGTCGTTATCTGCCACCATTTCATAGTCGATTACTCCAAAAAACCGGCCGTCTTATTATAGTGGTAATTTTGCTTTTGTCAAAAATGACGGTATGACGTGAAAACGGATTTCACCTAGCAATCGCTCTCTTACTGGGTTATAATGAAATATTGGCCTGCAAAAACCGGGGAGAATGGAAGTGGATATCAAAAAGCTGAAAACAGCCGTAATCCAGGATATAGACTCAAGATATTCCGAGTTTAACGAACTCAGTAAAAAGCTCCACGATAACCCGGAGATAGCATTCGAAGAGAAGCAGGCGTCCGCCTGGCTGGAGGAAGTCCTGGAGCGGCATGATTTCTCCATGAAGAAAGGCATCTGCGGGCTGCCCACGGCATTTGAAGGAAAATACGGCCGCGGCAAGCCGGTCATCGCCTTTCTCGCCGAATACGATGCCCTGCCAAAACTGGGGCATGCCTGCGGTCATAACCTCATCGCCGCGAGCTCCCTCGCTGCCGCTATCGCCTCCAGGAAGGCGGCGGACGAACTGGGCGGCACGATTATGGTCTTCGGCACCCCCGGCGAGGAACTCTACGGCGGGAAAGCCATTATGGCGGAGAGGGGTGCCTTTACGGATGTGGATATGGCGTTGATTACGCACCCGGGCGGGGGCAATACGGTGGTGATGAATACCCTCGCCTGCGAGACGCTGGAAATCGAGTTCATCGGCAAAGCGGCGCACGCCGCCGCCGAGGCGGAAACCGGCATCAACGCGCTGGAAGCAATGATTCAATCGTACAACGCCATAAATTCGCTGCGCCAGCACATCAGGGAAAAGGCGCGCATCAACGGCATTATTACCGATGGCGGTGAGGCCGCCAATATCGTGCCGGCTCATACCGCCGCTACCTTTGTCGTCCGCGCCGAGGACGATGTCTATCTCGACGAGTTGAAGAAAAAGGTCATCAACTGCTTCAGTGGCGCGGCGAAGGCGACCGGTGCTAAACTTAAATATAAGTGGGGAGAACATTACGCTGCCATGTTCAATAACCTGACCATGGCGCGACTTTTTAAACAGAATATGCAGGCGCTCGGACATGGTATACGCCTTGGCGATAATACCATGATGACTTTCAGTACCGATGTGGGTAATGTCAGCCAGCTGGTGCCGACCATCCAGCCGCTGGTAGCCGTTGCCCCTCACGGTATACAGTTGCACACCCCGGAGTTCGCCGGAATTACCGCCACGGAGGAAGCCCTGAAAGGACTCCTCGACGCGGCAAAGTCCATGGCGATGACCGTGGTTGATATCCTGGGGAGTCCGGATACCGCGGAAAATATCTGGGAAGAGTTCCGCAAGGGTAAGTAGCTTATTATTCAGATTTTAATGTTGTAGAGAGATTATGGAATTGTTTCTGGGAATCGATGTCGGCTCTGTTACCACCAAGTTCGCCTTGCTTGACGCGTCCGACGCGTTAATGGCCCATTTATATCTGCCCACCGGCGGCGAGCCGGTGGAAATGGTGCAGGAAGGACTCCGCCGGATAGGTAGTGAACTGCCGCCGGACACCGAGATTAAAGGCGTGGCCGCCACCGGCAGCGCCCGTTATCTGGCCGGCGCTATCGTCGGGGCCGACCTCGTAAAAAACGAGATTACCTGCCAGGCGGTTGCCGCCGTCGCCGCGGTCCCGGACGTTCAGACCATTATAGAAATCGGCGGGCAGGACAGCAAGATTATCATCATTCGTAACGGGATTGTGACAGATTTTGGCATGAATACCGTCTGCGCCGCCGGTACGGGCAGCTTCCTCGATCACCAGGCGGGCAGGCTTAATATGAATATAGAAGAGCTGTCCCGGCGGGCATTGCTCGGCAGCGACTCCGTTAAAATCTCCGGTCGCTGTACCGTTTTCGCCGAATCGGACATGGTGCACAAACAGCAGACGGGACATAAGGTGGACGATATTATCTACGGACTCTGCCGCGCGCTGGTGCGCAATTACCTCAGCGATGTCGGCTCGGGCAAGGACGTACGGTCGCCGGTGGTCTTTCAGGGCGGGGTTGCCTTCAACCGGGGCATCATCCGGGCCCTCCGGGAAGAACTGGACACGGAGATAATCGTGCCCCCCCACCACGAGGTCATGGGAGCCATCGGGGCGGCTATGCTGGTGCACGAACATGCCGCCGTCAGCCTCAACGGCTGTAAGTTCCGTGGATTTAAAGTTAGTGAAATAAACTATAAGACATCGTCGTTCGAGTGCCAGGCGTGCCCCACCGCCTGCGAAATCGTGCGTATTGCCGAGGGCGACCATGTGGTCGCCTGCTACGGAGGACAGTGCGATATGTGGGAAGAAGGTATTTCAGGACGGGGAGAGAAACAGTAATTGATTAGAATCGCGATTGATGCCGCCGGGGGCGATTACGCCCCCCACGAAGTGGTCAAGGGAGCTATAAAAGCCGCCCAGGAATACGAAGTGGAGATTGCCCTGGTGGGGCGCCGGAGCGTCCTCCGCAAGCTCGCGCTGAAGTCCGTGGGCAAGGCGCGCGTCAAAATTGTGGACGCTAAGGAAATCATAGACTTCGACGAGCATCCTATCAAGGCAATACAGAATAAACCCAATTCGTCAATAGCGGTTGGCATTAACCTGCTTAAAAGCGGCAGCGCCGATGCCTTTGTCTCGGCGGGTAATACCGGGGCGGTGGTGGCATCGGCACTCCTTACCCTCGGCAGGGCGAACGGTGTCAGCCGCGCCGCCATCGGCTGTTTCCTGGATACCATATCGTCCTTCCCACCCCTGCTGGTGGATGCCGGCGCTAACTCGGACTGCCGTCCGGAGCACCTCCTGGAATTCGCCCGGCTTGGGGCTCTTTACAGCAAGTACCTTCTCAATATAGAGTCGCCCCGCGTCGGACTCCTCAGCAATGGCGTCGAGGAGGGCAAGGGCAACCGCCTGACGCAGGAGACGTATAAATTGCTGAAGAAAGCCCCTGATATCGATTTCATCGGTAACATGGAGGGGCAGGATATCGTCAAGAGGACCGCGGACGTTTATGTAACGGATGGCTTTACAGGCAATATCATCCTCAAGACAATCGAGGGATTTAATGATAATTACCTGATATCCGTGCGGCAGCTGGGGCATATCTTTTCCAGCGCCTCGCGTACCCGCACCCGCGACCTGCTCCGCGATATCGGCCTGGGTTCGCTGACAAAGAAAATGGACTATACCGAGTACGGCGGAGCGTGCCTGCTGGGCGTGAACGGCAACGTCATAATCGCGCACGGACGCAGCCAATCTAAAGCTATTAAAAATGCCATCGGTCTCGCCAAAGAGACCGTGGAACGCAGCATCACCGAAAAAATCAGGGAGGAGAAATATGAGCAAACCAGTGGAAATTGAGGAAGCAAAATTTGAAGAATCGGTCCTGAAGGCGGAACTGCCGGTACTGGTAGATTTCTGGGCGCCGTGGTGCGGACCGTGCAGGATGGTAGCCCCCGTCGTAGAAGAACTCTCCGAAGAATTCGACGGCAAGGTGGGCTTCGTCAAGCTTAACGTTGACAATGCCGCCAAGACCGCCAGCCGGTACGGCATCATGTCCATACCTACGCTGATGCTTTTTAAAAAGGGAGAACCCGTTGATACCATCATCGGCTTCCGTCCTAAAGATGAGTTGAAAAAGAGCCTTGAAGCGGCTCTGTAAGCGGCATCACAAGACATGAGCGGCAAAGGGGGTGGGATTGATGGTTAAGTCCCCGAAGAAGTATGATGTGGTCATTATCGGCGGCGGTCCCGCCGGATTAAGCGCGGGCATTTATACCGCCCGCGCCAGGCTGAACAGCCTCCTCGTCGAAAGGGGGGCCGTCGGCGGCCAGATAATCAATACCGAATGGGTGGAGAACTACCCCGGCTTCGCCGAGAATATCAGCGGCATCGAATTGACCGTGGCGATGCACAAGCAGGCGACGAAGTTCGGACTGGAAACACTCGTCGCCGACGTTACCGGAATTGACATAAAAGGCAAGCAGAAGGTGGTCAAGACCTCCCGGGGAGATTTCCCGGCAAAAGCCGTCATCATCGCCGGAGGCTCGGAGCGCCAGAAACTAGGCGTGCCCGGAGAAGCGGAATATACCGGCAGGGGCGTCTCTTACTGCGCCACCTGCGACGGTCCGTTTTTCAGGGACAAGGCGGTGGCGGTGGTGGGCGGCGGCAATGCCGCCATCACGGAAGCCCTGGAGCTTACCAGGTTCGCCACCAGGGTGACGGTGATTCACCGCCGCGACGAACTACGCGCCACCAGGATACTCCAGGAAAAAGCATTTACGGAGAAGAAGATAAAAATACTCTGGGACAGCGTCATCGAGGAAATCACCGGAGATACCTTCGTTGACACGGTAAAGGTAAGCAACGTCAAGACTAAAAAGAAGTCCGACCTCAAGGTATCCGGGGTGTTCATGGCGGTGGGCTTCAAGCCCAATACGGGCTATCTCAAGGGTATTATTGAACTGGATAAGACCGGCACCGTCATCGTCAACGAGAAGATGGAGACCGGCATGCCCGGCGTTTTTGCCGCCGGAGATATACGCAGCAACTCCATCCGTCAGGTTATCGCCGCCGCCGGCGACGGCGCCGTGGCGGCCATCGGCGCCGAAAGATATATAGCGGAATAATATAAAATTTTTCCTGGTAATCCGGAAATTCTCGCTGTCTGGCTTTGACGGATGGTTGACTCACCACTCCGTTTTTTATATAAGTATAATTGTCACCAAAAAAGGAGTAAATCGTGAAGGTTATTTTTATCGAAGATGTCCCCAAAATCGCCAGGGTCGGCCAGACCAGGACGGTAGCTGACGGCTTCGCCCGTAACTACCTGCTGCCGCGCAAGCTGGCGGTCATCGCCGGTTCTCAGGCAGCCGCGGCGATTCAGTCGCAACTGCAGAAAAAAATCAAGCAGCGCGAGCTTGAAGAAGCCGAGATGGCGAAGCTGGCGGAGAAAATAGAAGGCACTGAAATCACCATCAAGGCAAGGGTAGGGGAGAGCGAGAAACTCTACGGCTCGGTCACCGGCGCCGATATCGCCGGGGAGCTCGCTAAGAGCGCCGGTCACGATATCGACAAGAAGAAAATAGAGATGGCGGAGCCCATCCGCCAGCTTGGTACTCACGACGTGACCGTCCGGTTCGTCCACGATATCACCGCCGTTATCAAGGTCAACGTGGTGCCGGACGAGGTCTCCGAGGAAAAGGCGGAGAAAACGGAAAAGAAGACGGACAAGAAGCCCAGGGCAAAAGCCGCCAAGAAAGCCAAGAAGGAAGAAGCCGCAGCGGAGGAAACGGAGACTGTAGCGGAAGAACCGGCAACAGCAGAAGCCGGCCCTGAGCCGGAGACAGAGGAACCGAAAGCCGAAGCAGAACCGGAGGAAATAAAAGTTGAAGAACCGGAGCCTGTTTCGGAAGAAGCTGAAGCTATAGAAGAAGAGATGGACGCCAAGGAGTAGGTAACGCTTGAACGATGTCAGGCTCCCGCCGAACGATAACGATGCCGAAGAAGCGGTCATCGGCTCGCTGCTGATTGACGGCACGGCTATCTTCGAGATTGCCGACTTTCTCCAGCCGTCGGACTTCTACTACGAGCAAAATCAAGGGCTGTATGATGCCTGTGTGACCCTCTACAAGCGTGACGAGGCTATCAACCAGGTAACGCTGGCGCAGGAGCTTTCCCGCCAGAACCGACTGGAGACCTGCGGGGGCACCGCCCGCCTGAGCTACCTGGTTTCCGTCTGCCCCACCTCTCTGGATATCGTCCATTACGCGCGCATCGTTTACCGGCTTTCGGTAATGCGCCAGATGATTGCCGCCGGCGACCGTATCTCGGCAATAGGCTACGAGGCGGGACCCGATGTAGAAGACAGCCTGGCGAAGGCGGAAAGCGTGCTGTTCAAGCTGCGCCGTGGCGGCGGCACCGGCGACCTTACCCATATCCGGCAGGTGCTGGACAAGTACTTTGAGGTCGCGCCCCCCGCCGGGGAAGAGCAGACGGAAAAACTGCCTTACGTACTTTCCGGTTTCCCTGGACTCGACGAGTTTTTAGGCGGGTTCCAGCGCGCCGACCTCGTTATCGTCGCCGGACGTCCCAGCATGGGCAAGACCAGCCTGGCGTTGAACATCGCCCGCAACGCCGCCGTCGACCACCGCGCCTGCGTCGCCCTCTTCAGCGTGGAGATGGCGCGCGACTCCCTGGTAATGCGCCTGCTTTCCAGCGAGTCCGGCGTGAATTCCCGCCGACTGCGCTTCGGGCAGCATACCGACGAGAGCGAGGAAAGGCGGGTCATGGAAGCCACCGGCGTCCTCTCGGAGGCGCCTATTTACATCGATGACACACCGATGCTCCGCATGGCGGAGATGCGCAGCAAGGCGCTTCGCCTCAACTACGAGGTCGGCATCGACATGGTCATCATCGACTATCTCCAGCTTATGCAGGGGGAGGGAATCAGGGGCGAAAACCGCGTGCAGGAAATCAGCTATATCTCCCGTGCCCTCAAGGCGATGGCCCGCGAGCTCGACGCCCCGGTGCTGGCGGTGTCCCAGTTGAGCCGTGCCGTGGAATGGCGCGCCTCCCACGAGCCCCAGCTTTCCGACCTCCGTGAAAGCGGCAGCATCGAGCAGGACGCGGACGTCGTCCTCTTTATCTACCGCGACGAATATTATTACAAGAACGAAGAGGAATGGATTGCCGCCCACCCCGACCGTGAATACCCGCGTGAAGAAGCGGACGTCATCATTGCCAAGCACCGCAACGGCCCCACCGGTCGTATCAAGTTGCGTTTCCGTCATAACCTTGCCAGGTTCGAGAGCCTCGGCAGCGCGGAGCCGACGATGCTATGAAGGACTTTCAGGGATTCCCCGCCAGGATGGAGTTCACCTCCGTCCCCAACGTCTTTTTCAGCAGCCTGCTCCCTCAAATTACGGACATGGCTGAACTGAAGACCACCCTCCACGTCATCGCCGCGCTTTATCGCAGGAAGGGATACCCCCGCTACGTGACCCGCGCCGAACTGCTCGCGGACGCCGCCCTGACGGACGGGCTCAAGGTTCTCGGGGACAAGCCCGAAGAAACGCTGGCAAATGCCCTGAAGATGGCGGTGGAACGCGGCGCGCTGCTTCACATGGCGGTAGAGAAGGACGGTATATCGGAGGACATCTATTTTCTGAACACGGTGTCCGACCGCCGGACGGTGGACAGAATAGCCGGCGGCGAGCTTACGCTGGCGGGACTCAAGCCCTCGGCGAAGGCTTACGCGGCAACCGAGGAACTGCCGGATATTTTTACCCTCTACGAGCAGAACATCGGCATGCTGACCCCCATGATTGCCGATGAACTCCGCGATGCCGAGAAGCAGTACCCGCAGGAGTGGATAAGGGACGCCATTAAAGAAGCTGCGCTCCACAACAAGCGGAGCATTAAATATATCGCTAAGATTTTAGAGACATGGTCGGTTGAAGGCAGGAGCGATGGAACATATCGGCGAGATTCTAAAAAAACAGGCCCGGACAGGTACCTCAAGGGCAAGTACGGACACATGGTCCAGCGCTGACGACGAGGCGATGGTAAGTCCTGACTGCCCCATCTGCAAGGGCGCGGGTATCGTTCATCCCCGGCTGCCCTCGGGACAGCCGGACTACAGCCGCGTCGTTCCCTGCAAGTGTACCCGCAGGGAGCAGGACAGCGAGCGCCTGACGCGACTCACGCGGTACAGCAATCTGGGCGCGCTGACACGCTTCACCTTCGATACCCTGGAGCCCAGGGGCAGGAGCGGCAGTAAAGCCAGTCAGGAGCGATTCAGTAGCGCCTGTGAGGCTGCCAGGCAGTACGCCGCCGAGCCCGAGGGCTGGCTGGTGCTGGGCGGTACCAGCGGCAGCGGCAAGACCCACCTGGCGGCGGCAATCGTCAACGAGCGCATCAAGAACGGCTACCCGGCCTTATATGTCACCGCGCCCGACCTCCTCGACCACCTGCGCTCGTCCTTCGAGCCGGACAGCGAGGTGCCCTACAGCGAGTTCTTCGAACAGGTGCGCAGCGCCCCGCTGCTGGTGCTGGACGACCTCGGGGCGCAGTCAGGCACGCCGTTTGCCAGGGAAAAGCTCGACCAGTTATTGACCTCGCGCTACAACGCCCAGCTGCCCACGGTCATCGTCGCCATCACGCCGATCGACCAGATGGACGACCGTTTACGTACTCGATTGACCGACGAGCGACTCTGCCGTGTATTTGTTCTCGAAGAGGAACAGCCGACCTCCGAATATGGCTGGAGCCACGAGTTCGAGCTTCAGAAAAAGATGACCTTCATCAATTACAAGCGCCGCAATGATTTATCCATGGAGCAGCAGGACAATATGGACGAGGCGTACCGCATCGCCTTCGACTTTGCCAGGAACCCCGAGGGCTGGCTGGTCTTCATGGGGGAGACCGGCTGCGGCAAGACCCACCTGGCGGCGGCAATCGTTAACTTCCGTTACGAGGCGGGTAAACCCGCGCTTTTCGTGGTCGTGCCGGACTTCCTCGACCACCTCCGCTCCGCCTTCTCGCCGGAGAGCAAGGTCTCCTACGACAAGCTGTTCGAGAGCGTGAAATCGGCGCCCCTGCTCGTCCTGGACGACTTCGGGGAGCAGTCCACCACCCCCTGGGCCAAGGAGAAGCTCTATCAGGTGCTGAACTACCGCTACAACGCCCAGCTGCCCACGGTCATTACCACCCGCTATAGCTTCGACGAGATAATCGAGCAGTTCGACAGCTCGGTGAGTTCGCGGCTGGTGGACAAGAACGTCAGTGTGCCCTTCTTCATCATGGCGCCGGACTTCCGCGGCGACGCTACCCACGGGCGAAAGCGCACCCCCCGCGGCAGGACCCGGAGCAATCGCTAATTCTCATTGCCCCCGTATGTTATCTGTTCCCACCCGGGCCACCCCGAAAAACCCCCTTATTCCCCCTTTTCAAAAAGGGGACAATCCTTCTTGCACGATGGGTCGCCTCCCTTTTATAAAGGGAGAGTGAGAAGATTTTTAGCGGGGAATACCCTGCGGAGGGGGGCTGCGCCCCTCTTACTAATTTACTCCCCCTTCCCTTCATAAATACCCCAGGGAAGGGGGGACACAGGGGGATAGGTTCACCAAGAATCATTTGCCGAAGTGAAATAGGGATTGCCACGTTGCTACGCCCCTCGCAATGACAACAACAGGGAAAATACTTTTGACTCACCCATATTAAAGGGTTAAACTTGGGGTAAGAGAAACTTGACAACGTACACGCTACCGTGTAAGATTAGGGCGGAGATGACCATCAAAGTACTCGACGAAGATACGATTTCCCGGATTGCCGCCGGCGAGGTTATCGAGAGGCCGGCGTCGGTGGTGAAGGAGCTGGTGGAGAACGCCCTGGACGCGGGGTCGGGCAGGATAGAGGTGGAGATAAGGGGCGGGGGTATCAGCTATATACGCGTGACCGACGACGGTTCCGGGATACCGGTGGACGAGGTCGAGCTTGCCTTCGAACGACATGCCACCAGCAAGATTGAAGCGCCCGACGATTTGTTTAATATCGGCAGCCTGGGATTTCGCGGCGAGGCCCTCCCCAGCGTCGCCGCCGTGGCGGACGTGGAACTGCTGACCTGCGCCGAAGGCGAATGGTCGGGGAGTTATATATTGCTGGAGAACGGCGCTGTCGTAAAGAAGAAAGGACAGGCGAGGAACCGGGGCACCACCATAACCGTGAAAAACCTGTTCCGAAGGGTCCCGGCCCGACTGAAGTTCCTGAAGTCGCTGCCCACGGAAAGCGGCCACGTCGCCAATATCGTCAGCCAGTACGCCCTGGCCTATCCCGGGGTCGGTTTCACGCTGACGGTCGACGGTAAGGAAAAGCTGAGGACTACGGGACGGGGCCGGCTGCTGGACAGTATTATCGAGGTTTACGGCGCGGAACTGGCGGACAAGATGCTGCCGGTTAGTCCCCCGGAAGGGGAGTGGTCGAGCGGGCAGGCAAAGTCTGCCATAGAAGTTGCGGGAATGGTCGGCTCCCCGGAGCTGGGCAGGGCGGGCCGGGGCTACCTGAGCTTTTTTGTCAACCGACGCTGGGTGAGCAGTCGGCTATTGTCTTATGCCGTCGAAGAGGCCTATGCGGGACTGCTCATGACGGGCAGGCACCCGGTGGTCGTCCTCGATATTACCATGCCGCCGGAGGAAATCGACGTTAATGTCCATCCCGCCAAGAGCGAGGTGAAGTTCCGGAACGAGTCGGACGTCTTCCGCGCCGTGCAGCGGGCGGTGCGACGGTCCCTGGTGGCGCAGATGCCCGTGCCGAGGGTCGAAGAGGTGGCGACCGCTTTTAAGGTGCCGTCGACCGGACTCCAACAGCTATGGGAGGCGGGTGAAAAAAGCCGGGTATCGCCAGTCGAAGCGTCACAGCCGTTGCTGGCGTCGCTGCCGGTGCTGCGGGTGGTGGGACAGGTCATGAACAGCTATATCGTCGCCGAGGGACCCGACGGACTTTACATAATCGACCAGCATGCCGCCCACGAGCGGGTGCGATTCGACAATGTCCGGGAGCAGCGCGAGCAGAGTAAGCCCGAGGTGCAGGGACTGCTGGAGCCGGCGACCTTCGAGGTGGCGCCGCGACAGGACTCGATTATGAAGGTATGTCTTGATAGTCTGAAGGAGTTCGGGTTTAACATCGAGGAGTTCGGCGAGCGCACCTATCTGGTGCGGTCGATTCCGGCGCTGCTGGCGGGGGACGACTGGTCATCGATGCTGCGGGAACTGCTCGACGAGTTATCCGGCGAGTCGAAGAGTCGCTGGGAGGAGCGGATGGTGGCGTCGATTGCCTGTCACGGGGCGATTAAGGCGGGGCAGGTCTTGTCCGACGACGAGATGCGGGCGCTGGTGCGGCAGCTGGAGCGGACGGCCAACCCCCACACCTGCCCGCACGGCCGACCCACCATCATACGGTTGACGGCCGGCCAGCTGGAGCGGGAGTTCGGGCGGAGTTAAC
>JAFGPF010000059.1 GCA_016926115.1 Dehalococcoidales bacterium
CCGGCCTCGACCAGTTGCTCGGCAAACCTGCCGCCGTTGTGGCTCCCCGCCATGAAAACATACAGGTTCTTTTTCTGGAGTTCCTCGGCGATGTCTTTGGCTATCTCGGGAGTCGGCGCAGCGCCGAGAATCGCCGCGAAGCCGGGAGCCGTCCCGTCCACGAACTCGACGCCTCTTTTTCTCATGATTACATCGTCGGCGGCTCCAAGCCAGATATTGTCGTCCGTGACATCCTCTCCCCTCAGGTAGAAATCAGGATTTTCCAGATATCTTATGGCTTCTTTGAGTTCCTCCGCCCACAGAGTAATCATCCCGGCATCCAGGGTGGGCCCCAGGTAGGGCAGGTGGTGTTCCGACTTCACCGGTGGTGGCAGCAGGTTCTTGCATTTCTTTATTACTGCTTCCATATCGCCCAGTTTTTCCACTTTCATCCCGGTGATGCCGTAAATTATCGGGAGAAAATAGGCGGTGTTGGGGAATCCGACCGGCTCGTTGGCCCCCCATTTGTCCATCGCCCCCTGCCACTGTTTTTCGGCCTCGTCAACGATTTTATGGGCGCCGTTGATGGCAGCCGATGCGATTATCTTAGACATATCCCTCTTAACCTCCTTATTACAGCGGCGATGGAAGGCTAGCCTTCCAGTTCGCGCCTCATTTCCATATCGTATAGTACTCTTTCCCTGGCCTTGTCGATACCCAGGGCTTTGCGTTTCTTGTCTATGTGCGCAATCATCTTGTGGGCGGCCTGGATCGGGTCGGGTTCGAAGTCCCACATCCCGCCGTATTTCTCCTCCATGTCCTTGAAGAGGTACTCGGTAACTTCCTTGCTGCCCTCTGTTGGCCAGGTGACGCCGAAGACGGTGTAGACACCGGAAGCAACGAAATACTGGCCGATTGATATAGCCTTCTCGCTCATCCATTCGGGAGCGGCGCCGGCCACCGGCAGGTCGCTGATATCGTCGCCGAGCCCGCCGTCCTTGACCATGGCGGTCGCGGCTATCAGTATCCGGCTGTTGTCGACGCAGGAGCCCATGTGCAGTACCGGCGGTATGCCGACGGTCTCGCAGACCTCCGCCAGACCTTCGCCCGCATACTTGGCGGCCGCTTCCGGTACCAGTAGCCCGGCTTCGGCACAGGCGATGGCGTTGCAGCCGGTGGTTATCACCAGCACGTCGTTCTTTATAAGTTCCTTGACCATGTTGACATGGCCTTCGTTATGCTTGACGCGGGCGTTATTGCAGCCGACGACGCCGGCTACGCCCCTGATTCGCCCGTTAATGATATTATCGTTAAGCGGCCGGTAAGAAGCGCGGAACATCCCGCCCAGCAGGTAGTTGATGGTCTCGTGGCTGAAACCGGCTATCTGGTCGCATTGCTCCTCGGGGATAGCGACATTTGCTTTTCGATTCGGGAAGTTTTCAATAGCCGTTTTAACGATTTCCCGTGCCGACTTCAAAGCATCGTGCTCGTTGAACTCGATGTGTGTGGCGCCGGGTATTTTTGCTTTGGGAGCGGTCGTTATAATCTTGGTGTGATAGCACTCGGCCACGGTCTGGATGGACTGCATGATGCACTGTACGTCCACGACCATGGCGTCCACCGCTCCGGTTACTATCGCCAGTTCCTGCTGTAAGAAGTTTCCGGCGATGGCTACGCCGTGCCTCATCAATATCTCGTTGGCCGTGCAGCACATGCCGGACAGATTTATCCCGCTCGCTCCTTTGGACTTGGCCATCTCTATCATCTCCGGCTCCTGCGCCGCGGCGACAATCATCTCGGAGAGCAGCGGCTCGTGGCCGTGGATGATGATATTTACCTCATCGGCTTTGAGAACGCCCAGGTTCGCCTTGCCCAGTATTGGTGCCGGCGTGCCGAAGAGTATGTCCTGGAGTTCGGTAGCAATCATGCTGCCGCCCCACCCGTCACCGATGGCCGCCCGGACCCCCTGCGTGAGCAGGTTTTCATAGTCCTGGTCGACGCCGATGTGCGTGCGGTGCATTATCTCCACAATCTCTCTGTCTATGCCCCGTGGGGCGACGCCCTGCTGGCGCCATAACTCCTGGCGCTTCAGCGGGGCCTTTTTCAGGGTTATCAGTTCGCCTTCCTGGTTACCGAACTCGGCGAGAGCCTTCTCACCGATGTCTATGGCTATTTCATTGTTGCTGCGGTCGCCGATTTCTATGCCCCAGTCCAGGGCCAGTTGTAGCAGCTTCTGTTCGTCCTTTATCTCGTAGCCCGGTGCCTTTCCTCTGGCTACCGCCAGGAACAGCTCGGCTACGCCGCGCCCGTGGTCGGAGTGTGCCGAAGCCCCGCCGGCTACCATCCGTATGAAGTTTCGGGCGGCGATTGTCTCGGATGTAGCGCCGCAGATGCCGCGTCTCTTCTGTTTTTCCTCCGGCGTTTCCTCTTTGCCTTTGGGAAGCGGTACGCGGCACGGTCCCATTCCGCAGTGTTTGCAGCAGCTGCCCGCGGAACCTATTGGGCACGGTTTCATCGCGTCAGCCCTGTCGAAGGCAGTGTTGACCTCGTCTTTGGCGGCTTTTTCTATCAGTTCGAGGCTTGCCTTATCGATGCTTTTGGTTGTTTTTTCTTCTTCTGCCATTTATTTACCTCACTTATTTGGCAGTCAGGTCTGTCATTAATTCCCTGACTAGTTTAATCGCTTCTGGATGTCTCATAATGAGAACGTCGGCTCCGGCCAGAAGCAGTACGGTGGCCGACATGGCCTCGAGTAAAATACCTCTATTTTTCGCGTTCCCCATCTTAGGGTCTTCCGCCTCGGTTATCTTGGCTTCCTTGGCCTTCCATACCTCTTTGGCCACGTTGCATATAATGGGGAACTGGAGTTTCTCGTCCTGTTGTGTGAGGGCTGCCATCCTCATCCTCTCCATCACCGAGTAGCAGTACTCGATGCCATAGCCTATACTGCTGACCGTCGGGTCTATTACCAGCAGGTTGTCGGGGACACCTAGATTACCCAGAAGAATATTAAGCTGCTTGGCCAGGTTGATATCTATGGGTGAAGAAGCTACTACCGTGTGCTTATACCCGATTGCTGCCGCCCCGATTTTCTTGTAATCGCCTTCTTCCACCGGTCCCAGAATCAGGCTTTTATCCTGCACGAGCTCGGCGACAATCCTGAGCACTTCTGTATCTTTGTCATGGTTGGCCGTGCCCCAGACGATAAGCGGTACGTCGATTGCGTCGGAGACCTTTTTGACTATCTGCGCCGCTTCATTCGCCGGGCGGTCCATCCCGTTGGGGTCGGTGCTGAGCATTTGCAGGCAAATCATCTCGGCCCCGTAGTCTTTGATGCACTTCTGCGCCCAGGCGACCGGGTCGTCGGTGACGCCGGCGAAGGGCTCCATCACGGCTTCCGGCCACTCTTCGGGAGGCATATCGTACACATCCATGGCTATCTTGGGCAGGTTGGGCATTTCGCCCTCGAAGAGATAGAACGGATAGGCCGTCTCACCGCCGATGGTAACCGCTTTATCGCCCGAACCCAACTTTATCTCTTTAATCTTACCGCTGTAGGCTGTTTTTGGTATTTCGAATGCCATATTCCCTCCTTAACTCAGGCTTACCCGCCGGAGTCTCGTACGCCGGTCAGGCAGGATTCTTCCTTTTCTCACTGCCGAACCAGTCATCGCTGTACCAGTATCTCTCGCCGCTCTTCAGGTAGTTCAACTTCTCATCTCTGCTTTCGAGTTTCTGGCGCCATTTACCGGTGTTTTCGCCAACCGGTAGACCATCTTCATAGGTCTCCGCCAGCACGTCCACCTGTCCGCGGCCGGGCGCTTCCTTTTTTACGACCTTGTATTCCATATTTAACCCTCCAAAACGTATTCAGCAAGAATATTAGGTAAGACCGGCGGCAACCTTGGCCGCTCTTACCGTATTCATCATCAGCATGGTTATCGTCATCGGGCCGACGCCTCCCGGCACCGGGGTAATGGCTTTAGCCTTGGCGCTGACGCTCTCGAAGTCCACATCGCCCTCGAGTATCCTCTTGCCTTCGGCTGTCGTGCCTACCTGGTTGACACCAACATCTATCACCACCACGCCTTCTTTCACCATGTCGCCCGTGACGGCCTTGGGCTTGCCGGCGGCCACTATCAGAATATCGGCCCTCTTGGTGTGGAAAGCTATGTCCTTGGTTCTGGTATGGCAGACGGTAACGGTGGCATTGGCCCCCGGCGCTTTCTGGAGCAGCATGTTCGCGATAGGCTTACCGACGATGTTGCTCCTGCCGACGACCACTACTTCGGCCCCCTCTATCTGCGTGCCTGAGCGGATGAGCAGTTGCTGGATACCCGCCGGTGTGCAGGGCAGATAGTCCGGTTCGCCTATCATCAGCTTGCCGACGTTTACGGGGTGAAAACCGTCGACGTCTTTCTTGGGGTCGATGGCATAAAGTACTTCTTCTTCGTTGAGGTGCTTGGGGAGGGGTAGCTGGACCAGGATACCGTTTATTTTGGGGTCCTTGTTCAGCTTATCTATAAGTTTCAGGAGGTCTTCCTGCGTGGTATCGCCCGGTATATCGTATCTCTCGGAGTAGATGCCCAGTTCTTTGGACGTTTTTTCCTTCTGGCCGACATATACCTGAGAGGCTGGGTCCGCACCCACGAGGACCGTTACCAGACCGGGTACGACGTTATGCTTGGCCTTCAGGTCGGCTATTTCCTGCTTGAGTTCTTCTCTGATTTGTCTGGCTACTTCGGCGCCTTTGATAAGCTCGGCAGTCATGGTTACCCCCTTTTTGCTTCGATATTCTCTTGCTTTAAAAGTGCTTCCATAAGCTGATTGACCGCCGTGACCGCCTTGGAAGTATCCGGCAGTTCGAACAGCGGTATCTGCTCCAGGTCGTACTGCATCATCTCTTCATCCACGGGTATCACGGCTGTAGCGGTAATCCCAAGTCTCTCCATCTCCCTGCTCAGCAGCGGGTCGATTTCCCCGCCGGGCACCTGGTTGATGATGACGGATTCCCTTTTTACGCCCAGCTTTAGTTCCTGTACCAGCTCCTTGACGCGGGCTACGGCACGCAGCCCCTTTACCGAATGGTCCGATACCATCAGAAGCTCGTCTACGTTCTGCGTGGTTCTCCGGCTCAGGTGCTCCAGACCCGCTTCATTGTCCATGACCACGTAGGCATAATTTTTCGACCAGTCATCGATGAGCTTACGTATCACGACATTCGGGTAGCAGTAGCATTCCGGACCTTCGCCGCGTCCCATGGTGACCAGGTCCAGTCCCTTGCTTTCGGTCAGGGCTACGTTCAACTGGTATTCCAGGTAGGCTTCCTTGGTCATTCCCGCCGGGATATTGAGCTTCTCTCCCTGGAACTCGTTAAGTATCCTGCCGACCGTCTGTCTTACCTCCAGCCCCAGGCTTTCGGCCAGGTTGGAGTTGGGGTCGGCATCGACAGCCAGGATTGTTCCCAGGTTATTCTTGAGTAGGTACCGGATAACCAGGCTTGCTACCGATGTCTTACCGGTACCCCCCTTCCCCGCTACGGCTATATTTACATTAGCATTCAATATTCGTTCCCTTTACTGTCCGTTACGGACAGGTTTATGGCTTTACTTTATTCGATTGTACGCTTCTTAAGAAGCGATGGCGACTAGAATAGCCCCTGTACTTTCCCGGTGGCGGTGTCCACGTCCACCCTTCTGAAGGCGGGGTTGGACGATGTTCCGGGCATTAATGTAATATCCCCGGCGCACGGGCAGAGGAACTTGGCACCGGAGTAGATAAGCACGTCGCGGATAGGCAGCATCCATCCCTTGGGTACACCCTTGAGCGTCGGGTCGTGAGTGAGCGACAGATGTGTCTTGACCATCATCGTGGCGTACTCGTCGTATTTCGGGTCGGCCTCGAATGCCTTGGCCTTGGTCTCGGCGGCGGGTGTCCAGGAGACGCCGTCTGCGCCGTAGACCTCTTTAGCAATCTTGTTCACTCTCTCTCGCAGTTTCATCTCGTTAGGATAGAGGAACTTGAACTCGTTCTCATCTTCGCAGGCGTCCTTGACGGCATCGGCCAGTTCCAG
>JAFGPF010000006.1 GCA_016926115.1 Dehalococcoidales bacterium
GCCGGAGACGGACATCGTCGCCGTCATCGAGAACGACCTCAAGAAGGACCTGAAAGCTAAAGGGAAGATATAGTCGATTTGATACACCATGGATGATATCAGACTGCTCATAGATTTCGGAAGCACGTTCACCAAGGTCGTGGCGGTAGACCTCGATAAAGTAGAGGTGGTCGCGGCGGCGCGGGTGCCTTCGACCGTGGAGAGTGATATCACGGTGGGGCTGGGGGAAGCCTTAAAGAGAATCGAGGCGCATACCGGCATCGGTGACCTCCAGGAGAGGGAAGCCCTGGCGTGCAGCAGCGCCGCCGGGGGCCTGCGCATGGTCTGCGCCGGGTTTGTGCCGGAACTTACCAGCAAGGCGGCTAACCTCGCCGCGCTGGGTGCGGGCGCCAGGGTAATCGGCTGCTATTCCTACAAACTGACGCAGCAGGAAATGCGGGAGATAGAGTCCGCCGCCCCCGATATCGTACTGCTTTCCGGCGGGACGGACGGCGGCGACGAGCAGGTAATTATTCACAACGCCGGGATGCTTGCCCGCACCGGCAAGGGGATAACCAATATCATCATCGCCGGCAACAAGACGGCTTACGACGAGATAAAGACTATTTTCAGCGATAACAGCAAGAACGTTTTGTATACCAAGAACGTCATGCCAGAGATAGGCGTGCTGGACGTGGCTCCGTGCAACCGGGAAATACGCGACCTTTTTATGAAAAATATCATCGAGGCTAAGGGAATCGCCCGCGCCAAGGCGATTATCAAAGACGTTATCATGCCGACTCCCTCCGCCGTGCTAGAGGCGGCGAAGCTGATAGCCGACGGCTGCGAAGGCGTAAAAGGGTTCGGGGAGTTAATCGTCATAGATGTCGGCGGGGCGACCACGGACGTCCATTCAATCGCCCAGGGCAAGCCCGCCAAGGCAGACACGATAATGGCAGGACTGCCCGAGCCGTACGAAAAAAGGACAGTGGAGGGCGACCTGGGTCTGAAATACAATCTGGACAGGCTGCTGGAACTGGTCAAGGGGAGAGAAACGCCGGAGAATTTCGATGTAATCGTGCGGGGGTTCCACGAGGGCAGGCTGCCGGAAACGGAAGCGGAGAAAGCCTGCCATCGGCTGCTGACCTGTCTCACGGTAGAGGTCGCCATGACGCGCCATGCCGGACGGATAGAGGTGGTCTACGGGCCCACCGGCGAGCGACTGGTGCAGTACGGCAAGGACCTTACCGGCATTAAAACGGTCATTGGCACGGGAGGCCCGATTATCTTTTCCGGAAAATGGGGGGAGATTCTTGAAAACACGCTGTTCCGGGAAGAAAATCCTTTCAGTCTCAAACCTAAAAACCCCGGTTACTACATAGATGAACAGTACCTGCTTTATGCGGTGGGGCTGCTCAGCCAGGTGGAGCCGGAAAAGGCGCTGGCCCTTGCCAGGAAGTACCTGAAACGTATATAAGTAAAGAAGAAAGATGTTAGAACACCTGAGGGCTCTAGACCTGACCGACGATAAAGGGTTCCTGTGCGGCAAGATACTCGCCGACCTGGGAGTCGATGTTATAAAAATCGAGAGGCCGGGCGGCGACCCTTCGCGGAAAATCGGGGAATTCTGGCACGATACGCCCGACCCGGAGAAAAGCCTGTACTGGTTCGCTTACAACTCCAATAAGCGCGGCATTACCCTGGATGTAGAGTCGGCGGAAGGCAGGGAGATATTTGTAAAGCTCGCCGGGACAGCCGACTTCGTCATAGAGTCGTTCCCGGTCGGTTATATGGACAAACTGGGCTTGAATTATAACGAACTCGTTAAAATTAACAAAGGCATAATCATGGCGTCCATCACGCCCTTCGGCACGGAAGAGCCCTACCGGAATTATAAGGACTCGGATATCGTAGTGATGGGCATGAGCGGGACGCTGTACCAGACCGGCGAGACGGACGGTCCGCCGGTGCATATCAGCATCCCGCAGGCATGCCTGCATGCCGGGGCGGACGCCGCCGTGGGCGCGATGATGGCGTATCACCACCGGGAGATAAACGGGGAGGGGCAGCACGTGGACGTGTCCATGCAGCAGAGCGCCGCCTGGTTCCAGGCGAACGCCGTCCCCACCTGGGAACTCAACCAGAGAATTTTAAAGCGGTCCGGGGCTTTCCGCGCCGGCATGAGTAAGGACGTCGGGCAGCGGCAGGTCTGGCAATGTAAAGACGGGTACGTGTTTTTCAACGTCATCGGCGGGAGGACGGGCGCGAAGTCGTTGAGCGCGCTGGTGGACTGGATGAACGAAGAAAACATGGCTACCGACCATCTCAATAATATGGACTGGGACAACTTCGACATGTTTACGGTCACCAGAGAAGAAATGGACGCGATATCAAATCCGGTAGGGGAATTTTTCAGGAGCCATACGCGGAAGGAACTGCTGGCGGGGGCGGTGCCGCGGGGGGTGTCCATAGGGCCGCTGTCCAGCATGGAAGACCTCTTGAATGACGAGTGCCTCCGGGAACGCAGCTTCTGGAAGGAGATAGAGCACGCCGAGCTCGGGACGAGCATCACCTATCCGCGTGAGTTCGTGAAGTCGACGGAAGCGGACTGCTCCACGCGCTTTCGCGCCCCGCTTATCGGGGAGCATAACGCGGAAATTTATAAAGAGATAGGACTGTCAGGGCAGGAACTTAAAAAGCTTAAAGAGTCCGGGATTATCTAGGGAGAGGATGGAATTGGAAATAGAAAAGCGTGACGGAGTTTTCAGCGGGCTAACAATACTGGCGTTCTGCTGGGCGGTGGTGGGCCCGCTGACGATGAAGTTCTTCGCCGACCATGGAGCGACGGTTATCCGGGTGGAGACGAGCAAGCGTCCCTGCACCATGAGGTCGTCCGCCCCGTATAAAGACAATATCCCGAACTATAACAAGGGCGGCTATTTCAACTATTACAACTCGAATATTTTAAGCCTTTCCCTGAACATGCAGCTCCCGGAAGCCCGCGAGATAGCGAAGAAGCTGGCGGTGGAATGCGATGTCTTCATGGAGAACTACACGCCGGGCAACATGGAGAAGTGGGGCTTGAGCTACGAGGAGTTAAAGAAGCTGCGACCGGACATCATCATGCTGCGGCAGAGCGGCTACGGCTCGTGGGGACCTTATAAGAACCTGCCGGCTTTCGGCATGGTGCTGGTGCCCATTGCCGGACTGCCCAACTTCATCGGCTGGCCGGGCAAAGAGCCGCTGCCGGTCGGTGTTTCCGCATATACGGACTGCATCAGCCCGCGCTTCGCCACGGCGACTTTGATTGCCGCGCTGGACTACCGCAAGAGGACCGGCAAAGGTCAGCTTCTGGACCTATCGCAGTTCGAGACGGCCCTGTATTTCATCTCGCCGGCTATCCTCGATTACGCCGTGAACGGCCGCGAGCCGGAAAGAATCGGCAATTCCTCCCCTGATGCCTCCCCGCACGGGGTGTATCCGTGTAAAGGCGACGACCGCTGGTGCACCATCGCCGTGAATGATGAAGATGAGTGGGCGAGCCTGTGCCGGGTAATGGGCAAGCCGGAATTATCAGGTGACGAACGGTTTAGCTCGTTCGATAATCGTAAGAAGAACGAGGATGAACTTAACAAGATAATCGGGGAATGGACTTTTCAACAAAGCGCCGAGGACGTAATGGCAAGGCTTCAAGCGGCCGGCGTGCCGGCAGGCGTCGTGGAAAATACCGAGGAAGTGTTCAACGACCCGCAGTTGAATAAACGCAATATGTACTGGCCCATGGAGCACAGCGAGATGGGGATGTTCACCCACCTGGGGCAGAGCTTCCGGCTTTCAAAAACGCCCTCGAAAGCATACTCGCCGAGTCCGCTCCTGGGTGAACATACGGAATATGTTTGCACAAAAATATTAGGAATGTCCGACGAAGAATTTATTGACCTTATGCAGAAGGGGGTCTTCGAATAATACGTTACTGGAGGTAAACGATGCTGAAGTTTGAAAAAGCGGGGGAATACGATGACGTTATCTATGAAAGAAGCGGCTATGTAGCCCGCATTACGC
>JAFGPF010000060.1 GCA_016926115.1 Dehalococcoidales bacterium
TAAGAAGGTTGGCAGGAGTGAGAGGACTCGAACCCCTGACCGGCGGTTTTGGAGACCGCTGCTCTACCAACTGAGCTACACTCCTTCGCCAGTAAAATTATATGTCATTATAACACGGTGGCGCAAGATTACGAGAGAAATTGTGTATATGATATACTGTTTGGCATATGGATAATATCGGCTATTGCGGCGACGACTGCAATCAATGCCCGCGGTACCTGGCGACGCAAAGCGGCGACGAAGAACGGTTTAAAAAGGTAGCCGAAATGTGGCGTACGGTCGGCTGGCGGTATACACTGGAACCGCCGCAGAAGCAGGTCTGTTACGGCTGTGATTCTCTGGAAATATGCGAACCCGGGATTAGGGATTGCGTCATGGCAAAGGGGCTGGACAGCTGCGGGAAATGCGCGGACTACCCCTGCGAGAAACTGGTCAGGATATTCGAGAATAACCGGAGGGAAGCCGCCATCTGCAAGAAAAAGTTCTCAAAAGAGGACTACGAGATATTCCAGCGGGCGTTCTTTGATAAGAAGAAGCGACTTGATGAAATGCACCGGAGTTTTTAGACAATTTTTAGCAATTTTCCTACGAACTATACCTTGTTCCACTATCCCCTTTCTGCTATAATGTAACAAACACGACAAAGGAGCCAAATCAAAGACCTTTAAATCCAGTCCGGTGAGGCTGGCAAGGGAACCCAGAGGAATACGTATAACCGCCACCTCTTGCCAGCCGAAGGCAGGAGGTTTTATTATGCCTGTAAAAATTGTCATGACGGCGGAGGACATCCGCCGCACCCTCGCCCGCATTGCCCATGAAATTATCGAGCACAACAAGTCGACCGATCACCTGATACTGGTGGGACTGCACACCCGCGGCGTGCCGCTCGCCCGGCGCCTGGCGAAAAGCATCGAAGGCTACGAGAGTGCCAGGCTGTTAGTCGGGGCGCTGGACTTCAGCCTCTATCGCGACGATGTTGATAACTCGAACGGCAAATCAGCACTTCAGCGCACCGACATCCCGTCCGATATCAACGGCAAGTCGGTGGTGCTCGTCGATGACGTACTCTACACGGGGCGCAGCATCCGCGCCGCCATGGACGCCGTCATCGACCTGGGCCGCCCGCGCTCCATACAGCTGGCGGTACTCGTCGACCGCGGCCACCGCGAAATGCCCATACGCGCGGACTACGTCGGCAAGAACATCCCCAGCGCCCGCCACGAGGACATCCAGGTACGGCTGGCGGAAACCGACGGCGTCG
This sequence comes from Dehalococcoidales bacterium, assembly GCA_016926115.1. The sequence goes on from JAFGPF010000060.1 coordinate 1,262, forward strand.
ACGAAGTAGCCATTATCCGCCCATCCAACGGCAAACATTCCAACGGCAGGCGTGAGAAACTGGAACCAGTCAGCGGTGGGAAGGAGGAGTGACCATGAGTCCGAGAAGCAGGAGCCTGGTGACTATCGACGACCTTTCCAACGGCGAAATTGTGGCGCTCTTCAAGCTCGCCGATGAGATGTCGGGGAAGATGAAAGAGCAGCACGGTCTGTGCCAGGGCAAAATCATGGCGAGCCTGTTCTTCGAGCCGAGCACCCGCACCAGATTATCCTTCGAAGCTGCTATGCACCGTCTCGGCGGCAGCGTAATTACCGTTTCCGAAGCCAGCGGCACGTCTTTCGCCAAGGGCGAAAGCATCGCGGACATGGCGAGAGTGGTCGGCGGTTATGCAGATATCATCGTCATCCGCCATCCCTGGGAAGGGGCGGCGCGCGTCGTGGCAGATTACGCCGGCGTCCCGGTGATAAACGCCGGCGACGGCGGGCACCAGCACCCCACCCAGACCCTCTGCGACCTCTATACAATTCAGAAGGAAAGAAAGGGCATCAAGGGACTGAAAATCGCGCTGTGGGGTGACCTTAAATACGGGAGGACAATCCACTCGCTGATTTTCGCCCTCGCCAAGTTCGGGGCGGACATCCTCTTCTGCCCGAGTCCGGGACTGGAGGTGCCCCAGCACGTCATCGATAAGCTCATCAACGAGTACGGGGGCGACCTTGAAAAGCTCGACTCCAGCGACCAGAGAGCCAGGGAAAACCTCTTCCCGCTGGACGCCATCTACACCACCCCCAGCAGTCCCCACCAGCTGGCGATGATGCCGGATATCAGCGTGCAGGTCGAGCTGAAGGAAGGCGTGGACGCCCTCTACGTTACCCGACCCCAAAAGGAGAGGTTCGACGCCGGAGAGGAAGGCGCGGAACTGAAGAACAGGTACCCGGTGGTGGATAAGAAGCTGCTCCGTGACAAGGCATTCCGCAAGACCCTGGTCATGCACCCGCTGCCCAGGGTGGACGAGCTAGCGTATGAAGTCGATGGCGATGAACGCAGCATGTACTTCAAGCAGGCGAGCCGGGGTGTGCCCGTCAGGATGGCATTGCTCGCGTTCCTGCAGGGGGCAAGGGTGCTCGATGTCACCAAGGAGGACACGCCGCCACCGGTAGACTACCCCGTTTACTGCCATGATATAACCCCGGTATGCCCCAATCCCAAGTGCGTATCGATACAGGCTACCGAAACTAAATATCTCAAGCCGGAGTTCAAAATAGTAAAAACGCAGCCGCTGACGCTACGGTGCGTCTACTGCGAGCACGGCTTCGAGCCGAAATACGTCGCCAGCACGGACTGGCACGAGGGAAAACTGGATACCAAGAAATACCACGACGCGGACAGCCACTGGGCGCGGACCATCCGGCCGGAGAACCTGATTGTTTTTAACACGGCGAAGGAAGCAGAGGCCCACGGCTTCAAGCCCAGTCATTACACGGGAGGACATCATTAAATAATGGCAGATGCATTACTGATACGGGGCGGCAGGATTATCGACCCCTCGCAGGATATCGATAAGACCGCCGACTTGCTGATAAAAGACCGGAAAATCGCCTGGCTGGGCGAAGGCGCACCGCCCGAAGCGGACTATGCCGTCCTGAATGCCGGAGGGCTGATTGTCTGCCCCGGCTTCATCGACCTTCACTGCCATCTACGGCAGCCGGGCGACGAGGACAAGGAGACAATCGCCACAGGTACGCGGGCGGCGGCGCGGGGCGGTTTTACCACCGTCTGCTGCATGCCCAACACCAGGCCACCGCTGGATAACGAATCGATGATTAGCTACGTGAAAACGGTAGCGACCAACGAAAGCCCCATTCGCGTGCTTCCCATAGGCTGCGTGACGGTCGGGCGGCAGGGGGAAGAACTCGTCGACATGAGCGAGCTGGAGATGGCGGGGGTAGTCGCCTACAGCGACGACGGCTCACCGGTGGTCAGCGCCGAAGCCATGCGGCAGGCGCTGGCGTACAGCCGGGACTTTCACCGCCCGATAATCGACCACTGCGAGAACCTGTTCCTGACCCAGGGCGGACAGATAAACGAGGGAGTCGTCTCGCTGGAACTGGGACTACGCGGTATACCGACCGACGCCGAGGAACTGTTCGTCAAGCGGGATATCGACCTCGCCCGCGAGACCGGCGGTCATTTGCATATCGCCCACGTCAGCACGGAAGGCTCGGCGGACCTTATCCGCGCCGCCAAGGAAGAAGGCATACACGTCACGGCGGAGGTCACCCCACATCACCTCACCCTCACCGAGGACGCGGTACTGAAATATAAAACGTACGCCAAGGTCAACCCGCCTCTGCGGACGAAACGCGATACCGTCGCCCTGCTGCGGTCGCTGAACGACGGCGTCATCGACATCGTGGCGACGGACCACGCCCCCCACACCGACGCCGACAAAGAATGCGAGTTCACACAGGCGGCATTCGGCATCAGCGGTTTCGAGACGGCGCTGGGGAGTCTGGCGGGGCTCATTTTCAACAGCGAGTTGAGCCTGGAGACACTCGTGGCCGCGCTGACGGTCGGCCCGGCGCGGGTGCTGGGCTATGAAAAGCTCGGCACGCTGGAAATCGGCGCCCCCGCGGACGTGACGATATTCGACCTTCATAAAGAATGGACGGTCGATAGGTCGCAGTTTATATCCAGGGGCAGGAACACCCCGCTGAACGGACAAACCTTAAAGGGCAAGGTCATGGCGACCATCTGCACGGGGAGTCCGGCCTACATGGACGAAACGATGAAAATAGAAACGAGAGAAGAGAATGGCTAAGGCAGCGATACTGGTACTGGCGGACGGCTCGGTGTACGAAGGCTACTCATTCGGGGCGGATACGGATACGGTCGGGGAGGCTGTCTTCAACACGAGCATGGCGGGCTACCAGGAAATGCTTACCGACCCCTCCTACGCCGGCCAGATTCTGATACCCACCTACCCGCTCATCGGGAACTACGGCACCAACGATGGAGATGACGAGTCGCGGCGGATACAGGTCAAGGGGTTCGTCGTGCGGGAGGAGTGCGACCTGCCCAGTCATTACCTGAACAAGAAGACCATCCACGAATACCTGGCAGAGGGGGGCATACCGGGCATCTGGGGCGTGGACACCCGCGCTATTACCCGCAAGCTGCGGTCGTCGGGGGTCATTATGGGCATGATTACGTCGACGCTGACGTCTGCCGAGGCTCTGAAAGCGATTAAGAACGCGCCCAATTATGGAGAACTGGATTTCGTTAAAGACGTCACCACGGAAAAATCGTACGAGTGGCAGAACAGCAGTGAAGCCAAATACCATGTGGTCGCGCTGGACTGCGGGCTGAAATACAATATTTTAAGACTGCTGGCGCAGCACGGCTGCCGGGCTACGGTCATTCCGTGTACGACTTCCGCCCGGGAAATTCTGGCGCTGAAGCCGGACGGTATTTTACTATCGCCGGGACCCGGCGACCCCGCCCTGCTGGACTATATCGTCGGGAACGTGAAGAAACTGGTCGTAAAAAAGCCGGTCATGGGCATCTGCCTGGGCAACCAGCTCATCGCCCGGGCTTACGGGGGCAAGTGCTTCAAGCTCAAGTTCGGCCACCGCGGCGGCAACCACCCGGTGCGGGAGCTGGCGACGGGGCGTATACACATCACCGCCCAGAACCACGGCTACGCGGTCGACCCCGATTCTATCGGGAGCGAGCTTGAGGTGACGCACATAAATTTAAACGACAACACCGTGGAGGGCCTGCGTCACAGGGAACTGCCGGTCTTTTCCATCCAGTACCACTCGGAAGCGTCGCCGGGCCCGCTGGACAACGTGTATTTATTCAAGAAGTTCGTGGATAACATGGAGGGGCAAAAGGGAGTATAGAGGGATTTTATGCTGCCCTATAATAAAAAGCTGAAAGAGCCAGCCAGAAAGCTGCGAGAAAATATGACTGATGCGGAAAAGTGTCTATGGTCAAGGCTCCGGTCGAAACACCTCGGCTATATGTTTAGCCGGCAGAAACCCATAGGTGATTATATCGTAGATTTTTATTGCCATAAAGCCAGACTGGTGGTAGAAGTGGATGGTGGGCAGCACTTTACGGTGGATACGGCAAGCAACGACAGGGTGAGAGACGAATACATGAGAAGTCTCGGACTTACAGTATTGAGGTTTTCTAATTCGGATGTTATGAAAAATACTGATGGCGTTACGGAGACAATATATAAGTTCTTGGAGAAAAACCCCCTTAATCCCCCTTTACGAAAGGGGGACAAAAGATAGGGTGATAAGCGATGAACTTAAAGGGAAAATGCCATCGTCTCCCTTTGGTAAAGGGAGATGAGAGAGGGTTTTAGTACTCCCCCTCTCCTGTCCTTCCAAAGAGGGACCTTACCAGGAGAGGGGGAACGAGGGAGTGAGGTAAGAGAAATGGATAAAAAAAGAGCACTAAAGTTACTAAAGCAAAAAAGCAAAGAGGCAGTATATATAGCGTCACTTCCATACAACAACAATGAATATGTGCCTTGGCGGAGGAATATTGAGGATATTTTAGAATCGGCCTTCGGTTTTAGCTCGACTGAATATAAGAGGGTTGCTGACGTTCACGTTACAATGAAGGGAACGCGTGCTGTTGTTCAGAGAGCTTATGTAAAACTGATACACAGAATACAACTTGAAGCCAATTCAATAATACAAAAACATGAAATATTAGTTATTGAAACAGAACCAGAAAAGAAACAAGATGTAAAAGATACTACAATATCGCCAATTAAGCTTTTTGATATAATGCAGTTTCACCCTAAAGTTTTAGAGGCAAGTAGGCCTTGCTTTGTTACTGAAAACTATCGTGAGGCGATCCTTAATGCTTTTATCGCTTTGATAACCTATATAAAAGAAATTACTGCTCTTGACCTAGATGGTGATGATTTAATGAACCAAGTATTCTCATTTAACTACGATAAAGAAAAAAAGGTGATTACCAAATATCCAATTATACGTATTAATGAATTGAGTAACCAAACAGAAAGAGACGAACAACAAGGGTTAATGTTTCTTTGCAAAGGTGCAGCAGCAGGTATTAGAAATCCAAAAGCTCACACACTTATTGCCCAAACGAACCCATTACAAACTCTAGAATATCTTTCTCTTGCGAGTCTACTTATTAGAAGAGTTGAAGAAAGCAAAGTAGTAAAAGCAAAACCACCCAGAAAACGGTGGAATTTAGAAAAATTCCTCGCTGATGCCGAAACTAAATGTATGCCAGAAAAAGTTGAGATAATGAAAAAGCTCATTGATTTTACTAAGGCTAATTCTGATGCCGGTATTCTCTGGGGAAGTGGGGCAAAGTATGGCTCTTTCGCCTTTCAGAAACTTATTAATAATAAAGCTACTTCTATTTTCCAGATATATACTGATGGCACTCTTTTCTTATACTTCCAACCTTTAAAGAATAAAGGTATAACTGAAGCTGTATTGTATCGGTTTAGATTGAATGTGAATAAAATCCCAGGCGTAAATATTGCTGAAAGCGTAATTGCTGATAAAAACAAATGCGGCTCTTTAAGTCTAAATATTCTATCAAATCCTTTAAATTTAGACATTTTTCTGAAAGCCATTTTATCATTATGTTCAGATATAGAGTTTGTTAAGGAGCACCCAATTGCCACAAAAACCATCTAAAGTCCTAATCATCGGCAGCGGGCCTATCATCATCGGGCAATTTTACTGTCATTCTGAGGGAGAGAAGCGACCGAAGAATCCGTTTTCTGCGGGAATGGCTACGGATGCTTCGCTGCGCTCAAGCATGACAATGGCAGAGACAGCGAAAAAGGAGCACCCAATTGCCACAAAAACCATCTAAAGTCTTAATCATCGGCAGCGGGCCCATCATCATCGGGCAGGCGGCGGAGTTCGACTACGCCGGCACGCAGGCGTGCAAAGCCATGCGGGAGGAGGGCGTTACCTCCGTGCTGGTCAACTCCAATCCCGCCACCATCATGACCGATGAAGACGTCGCCGACGTGGTATATATAGAACCCCTCACCGTGGACATGCTCGCCCGCATTATAGAAAGAGAAAGACCGGACGGACTGCTGCCCACCCTCGGGGGTCAGACGGGACTCAACCTCGCCGTGGATTTAGCCGACGCCGGGGTGCTGGACAAGTACAAGGTACGGATGCTCGGCACGCCCCTGCAGACCATCAGGAATGCGGAAGACCGCGAGCTTTTCAAGCAGTTATTAATGAAAATCGGCGAGCCGGTGCCGCCCAACCAGACGGTCACCAGCGTTGCCGAAGCACGGAAAGTAGCCAGATACATCGGCCTGCCCCTCATCATCCGCCCCGCCTACACGCTGGGGGGCACGGGGGGCGGGGTTGCCCATACGCTGCAGGAACTCATCGAAAAAGTAACCGTGGGCCTGCGGGCCAGCCCCATCAGCCAGGTGCTCCTGGAGGAATCGGTCATCGGCTGGAAGGAAATCGAATACGAGGTCATGCGTGACGCCGCCGATAACTGCATCACCGTGTGCAACATGGAGAACTTCGACCCCATGGGCGTGCACACCGGCGACAGCATCGTCGTGGCGCCCAGCCAGACCCTCACCGACAACGAGTACCAGATGCTGCGGACGGCAAGCCTCAATATTATCCGCGCGCTGGGCATAGAGGGAGGCTGCAACGTCCAGCTAGCCCTCGACCCCCAAAGCGAGAAGTATTACGTCATCGAGGTCAACCCGAGGGTCAGCCGGAGTTCCGCCCTCGCCAGTAAAGCCACCGGCTATCCCATTGCCCGCGTCGCCGCCAAGATAGCCGTCGGCAGGACGCTGGACGAAATCCCCAACGCCGTTACCGGCAAGACGATGGCATCCTTCGAACCGGCGCTCGACTACATAGTCGTCAAGATTCCGCGCTGGCCCTTCGACAAATTCGCCTCCGGCGACCGCATCATCGGCACGCAGATGAAAGCCACCGGCGAGGTCATGGCAATCGACCGCACCTTCGAGGCGGCACTACAGAAAGCCGTCCGCTCACTGGAATTCGGCAAGCGCTCGCTCCTCTGGGAAGACCCCAAGTGGGAGCGGGGACAGGATATCAAAACCTACCCCCTCATGCCCGCCAGCGACCTGCGCCTGTGGGCGATTACGGCGGCGCTGCGGCGGGGCATCACGGCGGGGCAAATCGCGGACTACACGAAGATAGACGCCTGGTTCCTGAGCAAACTGCAAAACATTATCGATATGGAAAAGACCCTGCTCTCGCAGCCTCTGACGCCGGAGTTGATGTGGCAGGCCAAGCGGCTCGGCTTCTCCGACGGGCAAATCGGCACGCTGGCGGACCGCCTCCCCGAGCAGGTCAGGCAGCTGCGCTACACCTGGCAGGTGCGTCCCGTCTACAAGATGGTGGACACCTGCGCGGCCGAGTTCGACGCCGCCACGCCGTACTTCTACAGCACCTACGAGCAGGAAAACGAGGCGGTACCGGAAAACGTCAATAAAGCCGTCGTCATCGGCAGCGGACCCATACGCATCGGACAGGGCATCGAGTTCGACTACTGCTCGGTGCACTCCGCCTGGGCGCTCCAGGAAGCCGGATACAAAAGCATTATGATTAACTCCAACCCGGAGACCGTCTCCACGGACTTCGATACCAGCGACCGCCTCTACTTCGAAGCCCTTGACGAGGAAAGCGTGCGGGATATCCTGGAAAACGAGAGCAGCAAGACCCGCCGCTCCGGGTTCATCACGCCCCCGCCATCGATAGTACAGTTCGGCGGGCAGACGGCGGTCAACCTCGCCACCCCGCTGGCGCAGGCGGAACTGCCCATCATCGGCTCCAGCGCCGAGGCAATCGACCTCGCCGAGGACAGAAAGAGGTTCGAGCTTTTCCTCGACGAACTCTCGATTCCCCAGCCGCCGGGTGCGGGCGTAACCTCGCTGGAAGAAGGGCTCAAGGTGGCGGAGCTCATCGGCTACCCGGTCATGGTACGCCCCAGCTTCGTGCTCGGGGGACGCGCCATGGAAATCGTCTATAATGCCACCGAGCTGGTGCGCTATATCGGGCTCGCCATGGAACTGGACACCGGACACCCGGTACTCATCGATAAATATTTACAGGGGAAAGAGGTGGAGGTGGACGCCATCGGCGACGGCGAGACGGTGCTGATTCCCGGCATCATGGAGCACATCGAGCGCGCCGGGGTGCACAGCGGCGACTCCATGGCGGTGTATCCGGGCGTAAACCTCTCCCGGCAGGAAGTCGATACCATCATAGACTATACTATACGAATCGGGCTGGGTCTTAAGATAAACGGCCTGATGAATATCCAGTTCGTCATCATGCCCGGCAGTGAAGCTGGCAAATCATCGGTGTACGTGCTGGAGGTGAACCCCCGCGCCAGCCGCACCGTCCCCTTTATCTCCAAGGTCACCGGCGTGCCCATGATTAACGTCGCCACGCGGGTCATGCTGGGCACCAGCCTCAAGAAGCAGGGGTACGAAAGCGGACTCTGGCCGGTAGGCAAGCTGATAGCCGTTAAAGCCCCCGTTTTTTCCATGTCCAAGCTCGCCGGCGTGGATACGCACCTGGGTCCGGAAATGAAGTCCACCGGCGAAGTCATGGGAATCGACTATACCTTCGAAGCCGCCCTCGCCAAGGCAATCCTTGCTGCCGGTCTGGCACTGCCGCCGGAGAGCGGCATCCTCTTCAGTATCGCCAACCGTGACAAACCGGAAGCGCTGCCGATTATCAGGAAACTGGTGGCGGCAGACTATACCATTTACGCTACAGAAGGCACCGCCTCCATGATACAGACCGCGGGAATGCCGGTAAAGCTGACCAGCAAGAAGCTCGACGAGGGACACCCTAATATCATCGACCTTATCAACGACGGGACAATCGCCGGGGTGGTCAATACCCTGACCGGGGGCAACGTGCCCTTCCGGGACGGCTTTTACATTCGCCGCGCCGCCGCGGAAAAGCGCATCCCCTGTTTTACCTCGCTGGACACGATACGCGCCGCCACGGAGGCAATATCGCGCGGGATTCATAAATATACTGCCCAGCCCCTCCCCGACTATCGCACCAAGGAACCGAAATGAAGCAGGTAAAAGCCACCATCACATCCATTATAGAGGTCATGCCGGAAACATACCTGGTCCGGCTTGATGTCCCGCCGGTAGCCGTTAACGCCAGGCCCGGGCAGTTCGTCATGGTGCGCTGCGGCGGCAACACCGTGGTGCCACGTCCCCTGAGTATCCACCGGGTGAACGGCGATAACCTGTCGCTGCTGTTCAGCGTGGTCGGGAAGGGCACTCGCTGGCTCTCACAGCGTAAAAAGGGGGAAAGCCTGGATATCTTCGGGCCGCTGGGAAATGGCTTTTCCATTAATCCGGGCTCTAAGAACCTCCTGCTCGTAGCCGGGGGCATCGGCATCGCCCCGCTGGTCTTCCTGGCGGTCACCGCCGCCCGGGAAGGTAAAAAGGTAACACTCATCATGGGCGCCCGCTCCTCCGACTGCCTCCTGCCGGTAGCGGTATCCCAGAAAGAGTTCGACGGGGGAATACGCCCCGACAGCATCAACGTGGTCAACGCCACCGACGACGGTTCGGAGGGGTACAGGGGACCGGCGACCGACCTTATTCCCGCCTACCTTGATGAAGTGGACGAGATTTACGCCTGCGGTCCGGTGGAGATGTACCGCACCATGGCGACCAGCTACAATAATATATATAAAAAGCCGGTTCAGGTATCCCTGGAGATAATGATGGGTTGCGGCGCGGGCGTCTGCTACGGCTGCACCATCAAGACGAAGAACGGCTTGAAGCAGGTATGCAAAGATGGGCCGGTGTTCGAGATGGGAGAGGTGGAGTGGGGGGAGTTTAGGGGAGGTTTGACACATATACACCTTCAAATGTAAACTCATATCCGTAGCTAAGCTTCAGGAAAGACATGATTAAGGAGGAACCCCTACGAATGAAGAAAGTGCTCATCATCTATCATTCCCAGACCGGAAATACCGGGGCAATGGCGAAAGCCGTGGTGGAGGGCGCCCTCGCCGGAGGTGCCACCGTCGTGATGAAGAAAGCCGTCGACGCCGATGAAAAAGATATACTTGACTGCGACGTGGTCGCCTTCGGCACGCCCAACTACTTCAGCTACATGGCGGGGATGGTCAAGGACTACTTCGACCGAGTCTGGCCGGTTATCCGCGATAAAATGGAGAACAAGCCATACGTGGCTTTCGGAAGCTACGGGGGCGGGGGCATGCCAGCTATCGAGAGCCTGGAAAAAATTTGCGACAACATGAGTATGACGCGCCTCTTCGACAGCATCGGCGTCCAGCGTCAACCGACGCCGGAAAACCTCAAGGCGTGCGAAGAATTGGGAAAAAAAATAGCGGAGTTATAATCCTCACGCAGCGACGATAAACAAGGTGGACTGGCGTCCCCCTTACTTTTTTGTCCTGCTCTCAGTCCAGTTCTTCCACCAGTCCGTGGACCATATAGCCCTGCAACTGGGAGACCACCTGCTCCCGCGGCAGTCCGGTAACAACGCCGATTTCATCCACGTTATCGGCGCCGTGCTCATAGATATAATCGAGGACTTTATAGCCGTCCGGTATCGCGGCGGTTGTCACGCTGAACTTCATCCGCCGGAACCTCGCCCTCCCCTCGCTCGTCAGCATATACCTGTCCATCGACTCCCTCCGGTACCGAACAGGGTAGTACCGATTATACTCCCGCCACTGCAAATGTCAATAGTACTTTAGGCTTATGACGCCTGAAACAGCTTTGACAATACCCGTGCTTTAGGCATATAATTATTTAAGGATAAAGTCTCTAAAAGAGGTGATGCAATATGGCAAATCAGGTAGGCAAAAGGTACCGCTGCGCCAAGTGCGGCGCCGAGATGATTATCACCAAGGCGGGCAACGGCACCATCACCTGTTGTGGCCAGCCCATGGAGCTGAAACAGTAATCAACCCAGTTTGCGGGAGGTCAGAATATGGCAAGCCAACTAGGTAAAAGATATCGCTGCCAGAAATGTGGCACTGAAGCATTATGTACCAAGGCGGGTGCGGGTGAACTCACCTGCTGTGACCAGCCTATGGAAGTGCAGGAAGCCCGGCCTATTCCTTCCTCGGACTAAGCCAAGCTTTCCCTGCGGTTGATACACACGACCGATTTATCACGATATCTTATGTACGTGTGTTATTCGGCTTTTTCCGGTTCAGGCTCAGGTACCGGTTCTGGTTCCGGTTCGGCTTTAGACTGAGCAACAGCCAGGTTCAGCTTTTTCAGCAGTCTCGCTTTGCGCCGGGCGGCATTATTAGCATGTAATATCTGCTTTTCCGCCGCTTTATCCAGGGCGCTGACGGCTATCGTTACCGCTTCCTGAGCTTCCTTCATTTCACCGGCAAAGATAAGTTTCTCCGCTTTGGTTATATCGGTTTTAACCTCGCTGCGGACAGACTTATTTCGCTGTTGCCTCCGTGAGGAGCCGCGTGTCCGTTTTTCTGCTGATTTACTTGCCAAGACCTACCTCCACTTATTTTTTACTTGAGCCGCCATCCTTGCCACCGGACAGCGGTGACGGGGTACCGGCGGGGCTCTTCCGGGACGCATCGTCACCTATCCTGTTGACGCTGAGCACCCCTTTGACGGCTTCTATCTTCTTTAAAATATAACTCAACTGTGCCAGTCCCGTGGTTTCCAGGGTTAAGTATAACGTAATGTTATGACCGTCGCCGTCGGCGAGACTTGCCGAGGTTATATTTACCTTGTCCTCGGCGACGACGGTGGTAACGTCGCGCATCAGTCCCACCCGGTCCCATGCCTCCACCTGAATATTGACCGGGTAAAATACATCCCCGTGCCCCCACTCCACCGGAATCAGTCTCTCCTTTTCGTCCTCATGCTGAACGTTATGGCAGTCTGCACGGTGGATAGTAACGCCGCGACTCCGCGTGATGTAGCCGATTATCTTATCGCCGGGGACGGGATGGCAGCACTGGGCGATATTCGTCACGAGGTCGCCGACCCCCAGCACCTGCACTGCAGACTGGGTCGTCCGGGACGGCGCGACCGTGGCTACCGGTTTTTCTTTCTCTTCCTCGGCGGCAAGCTTGAGGACAATCTGATGAGCGGTAACCGTACCGTTGCCCACCGCCGCCAGGAAATCGTCCAGGTTGCCGTAAGAGAATAAATCCGCCAGTACCTGGCGCTCCGTCTTGATGCCGAGTCGCTTCAACTCTTTATCCAGAATCTGACGTCCGCGCTCGATGTTCTCCGTCCGCTCCTGCTTGTTGAACCACTGCCGAATCTTCGTCTTGGCGTGCGAGGTATTGACATAGCCGAGATTGGGATTCAGCCAGTCGAGGCTGGGTCCCCGGGGGGTTTTCGAGGATATAATTTCGATAACGTCGCCATTTTTCAGCTGATAGCTGAAAGGCACCAGCTTACCGTTTACCTTGGCGCCAACGCAGCGGTGACCGAGGTCGGTATGAACACGATAGGCAAAATCGAGCGGGGTGGAGCCGCGGGGCAGGTCTTTTATCTCCCCCCTGGGGGTGTAAACGAAGACCTGGTCAATGAAAATATCCGTCTTGACGGATTCCAGGAATTCCTCGGCGCCGGCGAGTTCGCGGTGCCATTCGATAAGCTGGCGGAGCCAGGCGACCCTGTCCTCGAACTGCATGTCTTTTTTTTCGCCCTCTTTATAGCGCCAGTGGGCGGCTACGCCGTATTCGGCGACATGGTGCATTTCGCGGGTGCGAATCTGGATTTCCAGGGGCGTGGTGCCGAGAGCCATAACGGCGGTGTGCAGCGCCTGGTAGCCGTTGGGCTTGGGACTGGCTATATAATCGTCGAAGGCTTCGGGCATGGGATGCCAGAGGCTGTGGATAACGCCGACGGCGCTGTAGCATTCCGGTATGGTATCGACGAGCACCCTGAGGGCGAGAAGGTCGTGTATCTCGTCGAAGTGCCTGCCCACGGCAGCGTACCGTTCCATTTTCTGGTGGATGCTGTAAATATGCTTGGGTCTGCCCGATATATCCGCCGTCAGAGACACTTTTTCAAATTCTTTCTTTAAAAGGTTAATTGCCCGGTTAAGGAATTTATCGCTTTGGGGACGCCGGGTATCTACCAGGCGGGCAATGCGCTGGTATTCCCGCGGATGTAAATACCGGAAGGAAAGGTCTTCCAATTGCCATTTCAGCTCCCAGATTCCCAGGCGGTGCGCCAGCGGCGCGTATATCTCCAGCGTTTCCTGGGCATTGACGAGCTGACGTTCCTTGGGCAGGGCGTCGAGGGTGCGCATGTTGTGGAGGCGGTCAGCCAGCTTGATGAACACCACGCGCAGGTCCTCCGCCATGGCTACCAGCATCTTGCGCAGGTTTTCCGCCTGCGTGGCGCCGTCTCCCGCGCCGGTGGTGACCAGCGAGACCTTGCCCAGCTTGGTGGTGCCGTCGACGAGCTTGGCTATCTCCTGCCCGAACCTGGCTTCAATATCTTCAATAGGAACATCGGTGTCTTCCGGAATATCGTGCAGCAGCGCCGCCGCCAGCGAACTGGCATCCAATTGAAGCTCAGCGAGGATGTAGGCCGTCTGCAGTGGGTGTTCGAGGTATGGGTCACCGGAGAGGCGCATCTGTCCTTCATGCTTTACCGCGGCGAACTTATACGCTTCCTCAATGATGGACAGCTTCTCCGCCGGAAGGTATTCACGGGCCTTTTCCAGTAGTCTGGTGAATTCCATTTTACCCCGCCACGAGCCGGAAACCGGGTGTACTTTTTCCTTTAATAACATAAATAGAGATATTTTCAGTATATCCCAAAAGGGGAGGTGTGTAAAATTGAAGGAGAGTAAGAGAGATTTCTTATATGGCTAAGCTGCGGATGATACGAGGGTGGTCAGGGTGGGTATAGATATCACTGAGGGGGGTGGTGAGTACTATTTTGTTGCATACTGGGCTGATAGTAAGGTATCGATAAAGATAATCGGTTTATCCACCTTTTTAAAGTTCAGGGGCCCGTGGACCATTCCGACGGGGACGTGGACGGTGGTGGGGACAGTGATAACGTGCTTTTCCACTTCCGCCCCCAGTGAGAACTCCACCTCCGCCTCGAACTCCTTGACGTTGGAGAAGTCAGCCCCGAGGAAGAAATAGAACTGCTCGAAGTCGTGGGCATGAGGTTCTTTGACCAGGATGCCGGGTTCGGTAATGTAGTGTATCCTGAAGGAAAATTCCGACCCGTCATAGTGCTCGGCGCCGTTGGCTATCACCACCGGGAAAAATCCGCCCCTCAATAAAAGCGGCTCTTTCACGAAATATTTATCATACTTGTTTCCCGCCATCATGAGATATCCTCCCTTTTTACTAAATAAGGTATTTGTCTGACCAATATTACTACTTAATCGGCTCGATTGAAAGACCCGCCCATAAGCGCGCCTGGCTTTACAAATACGGGGTCAATCCTGTATTCTAGCCTTTAGAAAAGAATAGGGAGTTTCAGTTTGTACCAGGCAGCACGCGGCACGTCGGACATCCTCCCGGAGGAACAGCCCTACTGGCGTTACGTAGAGCAGGTGATTACCGATATCACCCGACTCTACGGGTACGGGCGCATCGATACGCCGATTTTCGAGGACACGAGCCTTTTCCGTCGCGGTACCGGCGAGTATACGGATATCGTCCAGAAAGAGATGTATACCTTCGATGACCGCGGCGGCAACAGCCTGACGCTGAAAGCGGAGGGCACCCCACCGGTCTGCCGCGCCTATATCCAGCACGGCTTACAGAACCTCCCCCAGCCGGTGAAGCTGTACTATGTCTCCCCTATCTTCCGCTATGACAGACCGCAGGCAGGCCGCTACCGGCAGCACTTTCAGTTCGGCTACGAGGCAATCGGCGATGCCGACCCCGCCATCGACGCGGAGGTAATCGACATGGCGTGGCGTTTTTACCGGTCGCTGGGACTCACCCGCATAACGCTGCAGCTTAACAGCATCGGCTGCAAACAGTGCCGTCCCGGCTATCTTGCCGTGCTTAACGAACATTATCAAAAATACGCCGGCGACCTTTGCGCCGACTGCAAGACGCGACTGGAGAAGAATCCGCTGCGCCTCCTCGACTGCAAGCAGGCGTCCTGCCAGAAGATAGCGGAGTCCGCCCCGAAGAACACCGGGCACCTCTGCGCGGAGTGCGCCGAACACTTCGATAAGGTGCAGGAATACCTGGGGCAGATGGACATTCCTTTTGAGCTTAATCACCGCCTGGTGCGTGGGCTGGACTACTATACCCGCACCGTCTTTGAAGTCCAGCCGGAGGAAGAGGGCGCCCAGAGCACTTTAGGAGGCGGAGGCAGGTACGACGACCTCATCGAGGAGCTGGGCGGCAAGCCCACGCCGGCAATCGGCTTCGCGGCGGGCATCGAGCGGATAATCATCAATCTCAAGAAAGAGGGAGTAAGCGTACCCGTCGCGCCGGGCCTCCGGGCGCTCATCGCTTACCTAGGGGACGCCGCCATGACCATGGCGTTAAAGCTGGCGGCGGACCTGCGCGGGGCGGGCATCGGCGCGGTGACCACCACCGGCGGCAAGAGCCTTAAAGCCCA
This sequence comes from Dehalococcoidales bacterium, assembly GCA_016926115.1. Next base: position 16,902 of record JAFGPF010000060.1, read on the forward strand.
GATGCGGCAGGCAAACTCTTTGCAGGTGCCCTATACGGTGATAATCGGGGAGGACGAGGTGAAAGCGGGTACGGCAGTCTTAAGGGACATGGCAAACGCCAGCCAGGAGACGCTGGCTATCGGCGAACTGCCGGCAAAGCTCAAGGGTTCCGGCTAAATATTAGCAACATATCGCTGCATCTTCATAATTAATTAACACTCCTGTACTATCCTTTTTAGAGATACGGCGTTACAATAAATAAGGTAATATGCGGAATTTGAAAAGAAATGCGCCGATTTAGTTCAAATTATGTTAATTTACCTTACGAAATACTTGACAAATCAAGTGTATATGCTATAGTTATTGTGGAGTGTACCTTGCTAGAGGTACGCTTAGGAAGGAGGTGATGCGATGACTGCAGCCCGCAAGGGGAAACGGAGCCAGGGTGCTCTGAATATCGCTTCTAAGGGAATGTATCTCCACAAACAAGGAAAATAAAAGTCGAATGCCTGTTTGTGGGGGTATAGCATATTCAAAAAATAAACATAATGACTTAACTAAGGAGAAAATAAAAAAGTCGATGAAAAAAGTAATAAAGAAATATTGGGGTATAGGGCTTGTCATCATGCTTCTGTCCTCCCTGTTTGTCGCGGGCGCTCCGGTTTCTGCCGCAGACCCGTTGAACTGGGAAACGAAGACTGATGCCCCGAGCGCGCTGTTCCACGTGCTGGAACCCGGCTCCGAGGTCATTGATTATGACGTCGCTCCGGGCGGCATGGTAATGTATGCCATTACCAGGGCATATGCGTGCACGGCGGCCGCAGCCACCGCCTGGACAGATGGTGGTGACGGCTTGGCAGAGTCCTTTACCTTCACCTATGTCAATGAGAACGGCGTAGCCGCTCGTACTGGCACCGTGAGCATTCCTGCGGGTGCAGCTGCTGCTGCCGCAGGTACCGTCACGCTGCAGATCGGTGACAGCGGCGTTACTGACATCACCAATGTCGCCGCTACGGCAGTTGTAGCTGACGCTACTGCCGGTACTTTCAACCTGGTAGGTAATGCCGCTACTGTGTTAGCTACGTTCACATTTGCCCTTGCTATCACGGATGGTGCCGTTAACCCGCAGGCCGATGTCCTTTACCAGTCAACCTTCGGCGGCGGTATGTGGACGGCCATCACCGCCAGGCTACCCGTGGCTGACTTCGCGGGCGGTCTCGACTACGTGGCGATAGCCCCCGACGACCCGAACACCGTGGTTGTCGCTACCGATACGCCCACCGCTGCCGGCCTCGGTGCCGCAATCTCCGTTGACGGCGGCTCCATCTGGTCTTCAATGGGCAACATCACGAGCGGTACGGGCGTTCCTGCTACCGCAATCTATGACCTCACGATATCGCCCATGGTAACCGGAGCCTTCCGCTACGTAGCGATTTCCGGTACTGCCGGCGCTGGCCTCCCCGGCCTGTACTACTACAACTACGGCTCGGGCGTTGGCGCCTGGAGAAATGCATGTGTTGTGGGGGCTGCCACTGACTTCGTCGCCGGGCCGGTACTCGGCACCGGTGTTGCCGCAGCTTACACGAACGTGAGAACCTTCCAGTTCTCCAAGAATTTCCCGTCCGACTTCATGGGTTCGGCTGTGCTGGAAGAGGACAACGGCGCTATTGCTGCTGACGTTGTCGACATGCATATCCTTAGCTTCAACTCACGCAACTGGGACACCCCGGTTGCCGCCGGATACCCGATTGCCCTGGCTGCCGGTGCTGCCGCGGGTGGTCTTGTCGTTAACAAGGCCAGCATTGCCATGTATCCCGACTACGACGGTGGTGACGAGGCAACTCGTATCCTCTTCGTCGGCGCCAAGATAACCGACGGTGCCGCTGAAGCAGGCGGCGTATGGCGCTGCTACGACAACGCTGCCGCTGCAAAGGTCTTCGGCGCAACTACCGCAGTAGGCGTCAGCAGTGTTGCCTGGGACGGCACGAACCTGGCCGCGGGCGCTTCTGACACCAACGTTGTCTACCGCTCGGCTGACCCGCTGGTCACCTCGCCTACCTTCCTGCCCTCGCGCAGCCTGAAGAGAATAGGCGTGGATGCCGTCGGTAACGACATGGTTAACCTCATGTTCGTCGGCGAGGTGCTCTACGGCGCCAAGCTGGGCGTTGCTTCCTGTATCGCCAAGTCGGTCGACTACGGTAACACGTGGAACGACTTCACCCTCATGGACAGCGCGCTGACCACCATCGACGACATCTACTTCACCCAGACCGGCGACCCGTGGTATATCTCCGGACACGACAACAACGTTTCCGCTGTATACCGCGTATCCATGTTCGCCTATACCAGGGTGCTGGTTGTAGACCTTGCCGCAGCAGGCAATCCTGACTTCATGTTGCGCGGTCTTCCTTCCGAGCCCGGCGTCGTTTATGCCGCTGACGAAGGCGGCACGACACTCTACTACTCTGCCGATGGCGGCACCGAGCGCTGGTACAGGCGCGGTTCCGTACCGGTCGGCATGGCTGACCTGGCGGTAGAGAGCGCCCAGGTCATCTACATCGGCGATGCCGCCAGTGTAAGCGTTTACAAGTCGGTCAATGCCGGCTTCGTCTGGGGCCTGCCGATAAACACGACCATGACCGGATTCAACGCGGTTATCAACATGATAATCTGCATCGGTGAGAACAACGTGATCGTCGCCGGTAACGGCGGCGGCGTAGCCTACACCGCCGACGGCGGCTCCACCTGGACCAACACCATGGGTGTAATGAATGCCTTTGGTACCCTCCAGATAGCCGCTTCCGGCCTGGCTGCCGGCGATTACCTCTTCGCTTCCGAAGAGGCAAACAACACCGTCTGGCGCTGCGAGCTCGGCCCCGGTAACCCGTTCGGCGAGTGGAAGTCAATGAACTTCCCGGCCACGGCGGGTCTGTCCGCGGTTACCGTGGCTGCAGCCAGTAACGAGGTCAACACCGGCCTGCAGTACTACAACGGCGTGCTCTATGTCCTGCAGACGGATGTCGCCGGTACCGCTGCTTGTACTCCGGCTATTCCTGCCGGTACTTCCTACCTGACCCGTTCGGCGGCGGCTACCGTACCGGGTACGCATCTCGAACTTTTCTGGGGTACCAGATATGCCGAAGCCGGCGCACCTTTCCTCGGCCTTGCCACCACGCTGACCTTCAACGTATCGCCTACCGCCCTGAAGTGCTATGACGGTGCTTCCGGAGGCGTGACGCTGGCTGCTGTGGATACCGCCAGCTGGACCGGCATGGGCGTCAAATACTTCGATGACACTATCATCATGGGCGGACCCACCCTGATAGCCCCCGCCGATGGTAAGCGCATCGAGGTCATCGCCCCGATGATTGCTGGTATCGCCAACGTCAACTTCACCTGGAACCGGATGTCCAAGGCTACCGGCTACTTCCTGTTCATCGCCCTGGATGAGGCCTTCACAGAAATGGTATTGGCCCCGATTCCGGTTGCCAGTGTTCTTGACCCGGTTTCCAACATCGTTGCCGGCGGTACGTTCCTGCCCGGTACCACCTACTACTGGAGAGTATCGGTATCCACCCCGATCAGCAGTGGCTTCTCCGAGACACGGAGCTTCATTGTCCAGACCACTGCGGCATCGGTCCCGACCGTATCCTCACCGGAGAACGGTGGCACCATCGCAAGCACCACCCCGGCATTCTCCTGGACTCCGGCAGCCGGCGCGCTCATGTACCAGTTCCAGCTGTCTGACGATCCGTCCTTCGCTACCACCCTGATGGACGAAGAGCTTGCCAATGCCGGTATCGTGTCCTCCGTAGCTCTCGAGAAAGGCAAGACCTACTTCTGGAGAGTTAAGGTCATCGATCCGGTTGATGGTGACTGGTCGACCGTTGCCAACTTCATGGTTGCCGCGGAAGAGGCCGCTCCGGCACCGCCAGTGGTGATCGAGCAGACACCCGCCCCGATAATCAACATACCCGAAGCACCTCCAGCAACCGTTGTTGAGATTCCGCCCGCACCCCCAGTGGAGAAGATTTCTCCCGCCTACATCTGGGCGATAATCATCATCGGCGCTGTACTGGTGATCGCGGTAATTGTCCTGATTGTCAGGACCAGACGACAGGTCTAAGAATGGCTTAAGGGACAATACTCCTGATACTCCGAGAGCCCCCCGGAAACCCGGGGGGCTCTCTTTTTATCCTTTTATAATGACGCAAGCCTATATATCGTCGAGGCGCGGCGCCAGTATCTGTACCGGCACGATATCACCGCTATTCAATGACTCCGTCCCTTCCGGAATGCATATCAGGCTGTTGGCGCTGGCAATTGCCTGCAGACGACTCCGGTTCCTGTATAGGCCCACGCTGTAATTCCCTTTAGAATCGCGGGAGAGGGTGGCATCCTTGAATTCCGTCCACGCCGGGTGGCGGGTCTTCAGGTCCTCCGTAAGCCGGGCGGTGACTGTCTGGAGGGGGTGTATGGTATCGCCGCTCATCCGTAAAATCCCGGGCAGGGCAAGCTGCAGGAAAGCCATCTCGTTGCTCGCGGGCCCGCCGGGCAGGCAAAACACGGGCTTGCCCTCCCATATACCGAAGGCGATACCCTTCCCAGGTCCCATCCGTACGTGGTGGAATACTTCATTCCAGCCGAGTTGAGCCAGCGTCCCTACTACCAGGTCACGCTCGCTTCCCCAGGCGCCACCGCTGGTCAGGATTAAGTCCACGCCCGGCAGATGTCTTTTTAATTCCCGCTTGATGTCTTCCTCGCTGTCATTGACCACGGAAGTAACACAGGATATCCCGAAGGATGCCAGCCAGGACTCCATGGTTACCAGATTACTGGCGTATAACTGGCCGGGACTAAGGTCTTCGCCGGGTGCTACTACTTCGTCGCCTACGCCTACCACCGCTGCCAGCGGACGCCGATAGACACTCACCCGGCTGATACCGGCGGCGGCGGCAAGCCCCAGGTACCCCGGCAGGAGCTTCCGCCCTTTCCGAACGATAGTCGCCCCCTCCTTTACCTCTCCCCCGGCACGCAGGATATTGCGACCCGGTTCGGCATCGGCGTTCACCGACACCTCTTCCGATTGCAGCTCTTCACAGAATTCCGCGGATACCACTGCGTCCGCTCCCCGTGGAATCGGCGCGCCGGAACATATCTTGACCGCACTACCCGGTTTTACATCACCATCGAACCTAAAACCGGCGAATACGGAGCCGGTCACTTTCAACACGATGCTATTTTCTTTTGAGGCAGCCGCCACGTCGGCGGATTTAACGGCAAATCCGTCTTTAAGAGAAACATCGGAAGATGGATAGCTTACATCCGCCACCACGTCCGCGGCGGCAATGCGGTCTACGCTCTGGTCCAGAGTCATCTCCTCGGTCCCCACCGGCTTGACGTGCGAAGTAATAAGCTCGAAAGCTTCGCGGTAACCTACATAGTCGGTACCTTCGTCGATTTCGTAATTGTCCGCATCCATAACTTTTAACAGTATATACTCCATGCCTGAATTTATTCAACATCGCATGGTAAAAAGAAAAAAGCAGAATTTTTAGAATATTTTTAGAATATTATTAGCCTTTTTACCTACCATTGTACTATTATATCGGTGGGGTAATTTTCGCCATATGGCTAACGAAGTGTCCTCCCGGAGGCAGGTCCGGCGAGCAGGCTGGCTTATTACGAAGTTATTCGCTGTGTCAGCCGTTTTAGCTGCAATCGCGTTATCTTCCACAGCGACAGCGTCACCGGCAGCCGTAAAGTGGACAAGAGTCAACATTCCCGCCGAAGGCGAGGCGGGACACCGGGTCCTGGCGCCCGGTTCCGACGTACAGCATCTTACCATGGCTAACGACGGCACCCTCTACGCTTACGCTGCGGGTCTTACCGATACGCTGTACAGGTCCAACGATGGCGGCATAAGCTGGATGGAAACCGGCAACGTCCAGGATATCATAGTGGATATAGCGGTATCCCCACACGATGCGAATACGGTGTTTTATGCCACCACGTCAGAGGTGTACCGTTCCAGCGACGGCGGCAAGACCTTCACCGAACTGCCCGCAATCCCTGCCGGAATTGATAACAAAGAAATAACATCAATAGATATCGCCCATATGGACAACAACATCATCGCCGCAGGTACCAGAGATACCGATGGCGGCGAGTACGGAGGCGTCTATACCCTGAACGAGGGAAATATCGCCTCCACGTGGACGGATACTGGCATCGGCAACTACGATGTGTACGCCGTGACTTTCTCCCCGGACTACGCCAACGACATGCAACTGGTCGCCGCCGCAACTGATGAGACCGATACTTTTATCATCTTTAAAGCCGGGGATACGGACTGGAACGCCGTTACGGGTTATGCCAGACTGAACCGGGATAACTCGGCGAACCTGACCCCCGTAGCCATAGCCTCAACAGCAACGTTTGCCTTCCCGGATAAATACAACGCCGACCCATCTTTCGGAAGCAGCGTTCTCTACGTAGCCATCGACAGCGACGCGGGAGAAGGAGACGTATACAAAATCGATTGCGTTGACGCCCCTTATGCGTCCGCGGCTGCCGACCTGAATATCGGCGAGAGTTACGCGCTGAATAATATAGATATAACCGGTCTGGATATATCGGGTGAATACCCGTTGATTATCCTGCTAGCCGGAGCCGCCGATAACTCACAGACCTATTCCAGCACCGACGGAGGTATCAGCTGGACGGAAAGCCGCAAGGAACCGACGGGGCACACGACCGAAATTCTTATTGCCCCGGACTTTGCCACCACCGGCAGGGCGTACGCCGCCACCAGCGGCACGGGTAGCGCCCTGTCCATCAGCCGGGACATCGGGGAAACATGGAACCAGCTTAGCTTGATCGATACGAACATAACCACCATCGTCGACGTGGCGCCTTCACCCGGTTACGCGCAGGACAATACCCTTTTCATGCTGACCTTCGGGAGCGAACACAGTCTCTGGCGGACTCGGGACGGGGGTGAAACATGGGAAAGGATACTCTCCGGCAACCTGGATGAAATCGACAGTATCAACAGAGTCGGACTCCCGCCGGAATACGGCTCCGGCTGCCGGACAGTGTTCGCGAGCGGGGAGAGTAACGGCAGTCCATGCGTCTGGCAATCCACCGATGACGGTCAGAACTACCGGCGCCGCATCACCTGCGACCCCGTTACCTCTAACCCCTTCGGTATAGATGCCTGGGCAATCGCCGGTGAAAATAGCTTCTACGCCGCCGGCTTCGACGGCGTTAACGGAATGGTCTACCTGACTACCAATGGCGGTTTTTTCTACTCCGAAGGAGCGGCGGCGGGCAGCCAGTCAATATATTCGCTGGCGTTATCACCCGTCTACGAACGGGACGGCACCATCATGGTGGGGAACACCATTGGCTGGGTTTTCCTGTCCAGCGATAACGGGACGTCGTTCCAGCCGGTGCCCCGAGATATTGCCGTACCGCCGTTTACCGACTCCGTAATCGTCGCCTTCGACCCCGGTTTTGAGAGTAACGGCACCGTTTACGCCGCCAGCACTACCGCCGATGATGAAATTTATCGCTTCACTATCGGTAACGATACGGAATGGGAAAGCATCGACGCTACCCTGCCCTCCGGTGTTTTAATCAGCGGGTTAACCACGACTACGGATGGAGCTTTATACGCCGTAAACTTCGATAGTGACGGCGGGATGGAACGCAGCCTCAATCCCACTTACTCACTCGGTCCCACCTTCGAGAATGTCACCCGCGGACTGGAAGACGGCGCCACGCTGCAGGGACTCTGGCAGTCCGGCAACCAATTATGGTCGATAGATACCGCCAATACCAGGTTGATGACCTATTGCGATACATTAATACTGCCGCCGGTTCAGGTCACGCCATTGGACGGCACGGCGGGCATCGGCAGCCTGACCGACCATACCGTGAGGAATATCAACCTCGACTGGGAGACGCTGGAGGGAGCGACCGGCTACGAGTGGCAGTGCGACTATGATACCGATTTCTCCTCCATACCCGACGGATTCGAGGGAACTACCACCGGCAGCTCCATCCGTTTGCCTTCGCTGGAACCGGCAACCACTTATTACTGGCGCGTACGCGCCAGCTCGCCCGTACCCGGTCCATGGTCGGAGAAATGGTCTTTCACCACCAGCCTGGAAACGGAAGCCGTCACCCTCAAGCCGGAGAGTCCCGCCGCAGGAGCCGACGGGGTACCGGTTAAACCGCTCCTCCAGTGGACGGCGGTGGTGGGGGCGAACGCCTACGAACTTCTCGTAGCTAAGGATGTCGATTTCAGCAGCCCGGTCATTGTCAGGACGGATGATTTCGCCCTGCCCACCAATGCCTGGCAGTGCGATATCCGGCTGGACTACGAAACGACATATTATTGGAAAGTCAGGGCTACCAGCGACAGCACCCGCAGCGGCTGGAGTTCCATCGGCGTCTTTACCACGGAAGCGATGCCTGCACTTACCACGGAGACACCGGCGCCTAGTCATGAAATCCCGCCGGAGAAGATACCGGAGATAACCCCCTCCATGACCAAAGCCTCCCTGCCGGCAACATCCCCTACCCTGGAAACGGAACCGCCGACTTTACCGCCGCCACTGCCGGAACAAGCGCCCGCACCAATCATAAGCCAGATAGAGAGTACGCCTTCCTGGATAATTTACATGGTAGGCGTACTGCTGCTGACGATTATCCTGGCGCTAATCATCATCCTGGCAATGGTACTGAAGATGAAGCGGTTTTAAGACAGATTTACGCTCAAATCCGCCTTAATGATTTGACTCCCCAAACGTAAAGCATTACACTTTTTTACAGGAAAACCAGCAGGGAGGGTAAATATGCCGCTAGTAACTATTAAAATCATCGAGGGAAGGACCGTCGAGCAGAAGCGCGGTCTGGCTAAAGACGTCACCGCGGCGATTGTAAAAAATATCGAGTGCCCGGAATCGGCGGTAATGATAGACATCGTCGACCTCAAGCCGGAGAACGTCGCCCAGGGCGGCAAGCTATTCAGCGACGGTCGGTAGGGAGGCAATTTGAAAGTCCTGGGTTTAATGGGAAGCCCGCGCATCAAGGGCAACAGCGACCTGCTTATCGACGAGGCGCTCAAGGGAGCGGAGAGTCGTGGGGCGGAAGTCGAAAAGATAGTCGTGGACAAGCTCAAGATAGCCCCCTGCAAGGAATACTACGGTTGTCTCAAGGACGGCAAATGCATCATCCACGACGACATGGACGACCTCTACCAGAAGATTCTGGACGCGGATGCCATTATCGTGGCCTCGCCCATGTTCTTCTATACCATCAGCGCCCAGCTCATGCAGCTTATCAGCCGCTGCCAGGCGCTCTGGGCGAGGAAATACGTCCTGAAGAACCTGGATATCCCCGTGAAAAAGGGCGTGTTCATCGGGGTGGGGGCGACTAAAGGGGAAAAACTTTTCGACGGACCCAAGTTGACGATTAAATACTTCTTCCAGGCGATTAATGCCGATTACACGGATGAACTGCTAATAAGAGGCGTCGACAAGAGGGGGGAAATCAAAGACCACCCCACTGCCCTCGCCGACGCCTACGTGATTGGTGAAAAACTCGTTTCCGGCTAGTCTTCCTTAATGAAGCCCATCAGCGCCTTCCATCGCTCCTCGCCGAGACACTGTTTTGCCGAGGGGCACCACTCGATGCAGGAAGGCGTTTGTTCTTTATAGACGTAATTGCCACACTTCTTGCACTTAATGCGGAGTTCGTCGGAGAACATCTCCACTTCATTGCCGCAGTTAGGGCATTTATACATTGCCGCCCTGAGGTTTCTCATGTCCTGTCCGGGGCACTTGGCTTCCATAGCCGCCACCTCCTCGAAAAGCGGTATGTTGCTACTTTACCTACCTATAATACACAATCGTCCCGACTTCCCTCAATGACTTTAGTCTCATGAGTTTGACTTACAAGTGAATAAAATGATATACAAGAATAGCGTTACTAAAAACTTTTTATACCCCGTCGAAATTTTTACCGGAGGTTATTGATGAAAATCACCAAAATCGAGTGTATCCCCGTTTCCATTCCCTTCGCCAAGCCGATGAAGATGGGGGGCGGCACCGCCGTCGGCTCCGACGCCGTTGTCGTCAAAATCCATACCGACGAGGGGATTACCGGCATTTGCGAGACCGGCGATACTTCGCCGTGGTACATGGGAGAGAGCCAGGACTCCATCATGTACAATATTAACAAGGTCTTCGGTCCCCAGATACTCCTCGGCGAGGACCCCTTCAACATCGAGAGAATCGTGGCGCGGATGGACAAAGCCGCCAAGCTCAATAACCAGTCGAAGGCGGTCATCGACTACGCCCTGCACGACCTCATGGGCAAGGCGCTGGGCATACCCGTTTACCAGCTCATCGGCGGTCTTTCCAACGAGAAGATAGCGCTGGCGTTCGTGATGTCTTCCGGCACCGCCGAGGAGGTGGGGGCGGAAGGAAAAATGCTGGTAAAAGCCGGCTTTAAAGCCATGAAATTGAAAGTCGGTGCCCGCACGCCCGACGAGGACATTGAGATGATCGGCGCTTTACGGGAAGCGGTTGGAAACAAAGCCAAGATAATGATTGATACCAACGGCGGCTGGATGTACCACCAGGCGCTTTACGTATTACAGAGAATTGCTAAGTTCGATATCTTCCTTTCCGAACAACCCGTGCCCCGGTGGGACATCGACGGACTGGCGCGACTCCGCAAAAAGGTGGACGTGCCCATATACCCCGATGAATCCGCTGCCGAACCCCATGACCTTGTCAAACTAATCGAGCGGGAAGCCGCGGACGGCTTTTTCCTGAAAGTCCCCAAGGCGGGCGGCATACATAAGTCCCGTAAGTGGGTAGCCGTCGCCCAGGCGGCCAACCTGCCGGTAATGACCGGATGCATGATTAACACTGGTCTGGGCTGCGCCGTCGAGGCGCATTTCCTCGCCGCCAGCGATTGGACGGGAAATATCGAGCAGGAATCCATCGGGCCCCTCAACCTCTACAACATACACGATACGGTCAGCACTCCACTGAAGGACGACCTTGCCGTTAAAGTCCCCAGGTACGAAAAAGGCTTTCTCTATCCGCCGGATGGTCCCGGTCTCGGAGTGGAGCTTAACGAGGCAGCAGTCAAGAAACTGGCGACCCCCGGCAAGAGTCCCACGGTAATAGGCAAATAACAGTCGCCGGAGGTAGGAAATGAGTACGCCCGATAAGTCCGCGGCAGTTGAAAAGTTGTCTGCCAACGTGGTTGAAACCCGCTTTGAGAACTTCGATGCGGAAACTCTGGAAAAGACCAAGTACCGCATTATAGATACCGTGGGCTGCCTGATAGGCGGCTCCGGGGACGTCGGCAACCAGGAACTCGTTGAGCTTCTGCGTAATGAGGGAGGCAAGGAAGAAGCCACTATACTCATTCACGGGGGCAGGGTGCCCGCCGCCAATGCCGCCCTGGTCAACAGTGTCATGGCGCGTTCTTTCGACTTCGAACCGGTGAGTCCCCTGATGGACGGCGTCAATACGCCGGCGCATGTCAGCGGGACCACCGTGCCCACTGCCATCAGCCTGAGCGAGGCAGCCAATGTCTCCGGCAAAGATATGATTACGGCGTTACTCGTCGGGGATGATATCGCGGCCCGTATTCTCGCCGCCTCCGGGTTCGGCTTCACGCTGGGCTGGGACGGCACCGGCACGGTCAACGCCTTCGGGGCTACCGCCATCGCCGGACGGCTGCTGGGACTGGACAAGCTCCAGATGAGGAACGCCTTCGGCATCGTCCTCAACCAGATAGGCAGCACATTCCAGATAATCTGGGACGGCACGGTCGCCTTCAAGCTGCCGCAGGGTCTGTCGGCACGGGCGGGCATTTTCTCCGCGCAGCTTGCCAGAGCCGGCTGGACGGGACCCAGGGACGCGCTGTTCAGCAAGTTCGGCTACTACAAGATGTTCACCGAGGGATGCCAGAAACCGGAATACCTGACACGTGACCTGGGGACGGTATATTTCGCCGACGGCACTATCAAGCCCTATTCCTGCTGCCGCATCACCCACGCCGCCATCGAGTGCTCCCTGTCGATTATGAAGAAACACAATATAAAAGCGGACGATGTAAAGTCCGTCAACCTAGAACTCGCCCAGGGAAGCATCGACCATAAATGTGGTGAACCGTTTGTCATCGGGGAATTTCCGCACGGCAACGCCGCTTTCAGCTACCCGTACGCGGTGGGGACGGCTTTCGTTCACGGGAGCGTCAAGCCGGAGCATTTCACCGAGGATGCGATACGCGACCCGCGTACGGCAATATTTATGCAGAAGATTAAACTCACGCCCAGCGCCTACGTGAGGTTCGAAGCCGCCAAGGTCACGGTGACCCACAATGACGGACGGCAGTTCACCGAGTCCTGCGACCCCGCCAAGGGCGACCCGCGGGTCAACCCGATGTCTAAAGACGAGATAATCGCCAAATACTGGACCAACGTGGATTTCTGCGGCAGGATTTCCAGGGAGAAGGCGACAGAACTGCTCCAGACGCTGCAGAACCTGGAAAAACTGGACAACATCAGGCAACTGATACCGCTGCTGGTTGCTGAATATTAGCCCCGCTGCACCAGTTCGATAAGCACGTTTTCCGCGGCATCCGGGTGAATAAAGGCTATCCTCGCGCCGGACAGTTCCATCGGCTCCTCGTTTTGCAGCTTTCTGCCCTGTGCCTTCAGTGTCTTCAGTTCGCCTACGATATCATCGGTGAGGAACGATACGTGGTGCAGCCCTCCGCCCCGCTCCTCCAGGAACCTCTGGAAACTCCCCTCCTTGAGAGGCTGGAACAGCTCTACCCTGATATCCCCGGCGGCTACCATGATGGTGGTGAACTCGCCGCCGGGTCCCTCCAGTCTTTCCACTTCCTCGAAGCCGAACATGTCGGCATACAGCTTCGCCGTTTTCTCTACGTCTTTAACCACGACGGCAATATGGTCGATTTTATTTACCATGGCTCCTCCTTCATAATTAAGATAACCCGCCCCCTGTGTCCCCCTCCCTTCTGTTTAAAGGAGGGGGAATAACTGAAAGAGGGGCGAAGCCCCTCTTATACACCACTTGCGATATTAAAACGGGAAAAATGGAGGAATTTCGCGGGTTTTATCCTTGGTCAGCGTCTGCGGCATAGCTTCGGCGAGTTCTTCCGGCTTCCAGCGTCCCTCTTTGGCGAGGACCTGTTCCACCGGCGGAGGGTCGGTATAGATGCCGATATGCCCGTGCCAGACCTCGAAGATACAGCCATTGACGTTGTCCGCCTTTTCGCTGGCGAGATAGACCACCAGGTTGGCGACGTCCTCGGGGAGATTGACCTCCAGCATCCGCTGTATCCGTTTATCCGCTTCCTCCTGCCCGAAGACCTTGCCCCAGGCTTCCCGGAGTCCTTTTTTTTCTACGAGCTCCCGGATACCCCGCGTACCTGCCACCGGTCTGATGGCGTTGCAGGTCACGCCGTACCTGCCCATGTCCCTCGCCACCGTGCGCGTCAGGCCCACGATGCCCTCCTTGGCGGAGGAATAGCTGACCTGCCCCATGTTACCCAGTCCGGAGTGGGAGGACGTATTGATAATCCTGCCGTAGCCCTGCTTCCGCATGACGCGGCAGGCGGCGCGCGTGCAGTAGAAAGTGCCGTAGAGATTGACCTTGATAATCGGGTCCCATTCCTCGTCGGCGACGTTGTATACCATGCGGTCGATGGTAAAACCGGCGTTGTTCACCAGCACGTCGATTCTCCCGAAGCTGTCCACCGCGGTCTTAATGATATTTTCCGCTCCCTCTACGGTCGCTACGCTGGCGAAACAGGCAACGGCTTCCCCCCCGGCCTGCTTTATCTCCGCGACTACTTCGTCGGCGGGGACACTTGAGGAACCGATACCGTCGATAGCCGCGCCCAGGTCATTGATAACAACCTTCGCCCCCTGCGCCGCCAGGCCCATAGCCTCAGCACGCCCCAGCCCCTTGCCGGCTCCGGTAACCACGGCTACCCTTCCTTTTAATAAATCGCCCATCTATATCTCCTGTACTATTATATCTTTTTCACCGCTCGTGGTGAGCCCGTCGAACCACACTTTAGTAAGCTCATCCTTCGACAGGATCAGGATGAGCGGATTGTTTCATCAACTTATAACCCCTTTGTCCTTGAAAGCGGTCACGTCGTCCCAGCTGTAGCCCAGAGTCTCGGTGAGGACTTCCTCGGTGTGCTGGCTGAACTCCGGTGCTGTATTACGCATGGTGGGCGGGGTCTCGCTGAACTGCCACGGCGGCATGATAACCTTGAGCTTCTTCCCCGCCGGGTGGTCGATTTCTCTAAAATACCCGTCCGCCCAGGGGGTGGGGTCGTTGGCGACGTCCGCTGGAGTCTTGACCACCGTCCAGATGATGTTACGCCCCTTGAACCGCTCCACCCACTCGTCCCTCGTTTTCGACTTGAAAATCTTATCCAGGACCGGTATCAGTTCCAGGTTGTTTTCCATACGCTTTTCGTGGGTACAGAACTTCGGGTCGTTCTCCAGGTCGCAGATATCGAGCGCCTGGCACACGTCCGACCAGTACCGGTCTCCCTGGATACAGGCAAGCTGAATCCAGTTGCCGTCGGCACACTCGTAGCTGTTGAAGATGGGATTACTCTGGCACGTTCGTGATACGCGGGGATAGTCCAGTCCCGTCGCCAGAACCGAAGAAAGGACGATACCCATCGACCATATCCCCCCGCCGATGAGGGAGACGCAGACTTCCTGGCCTTCGCCGGTACGCTCGCGGTGGAAGAGCGCCATCATGATGGCGCAGGCGGCGTACATGCCGGTGGTGTTGTCCCCGAAGCCGGGGAGCTGGAAGGGTAACGGAGTTCCCGGCTCACCGAGCGCCGCCATGACCCCGCTCCGCGCCCAGTACCCGACGAAGTCGTAAGCGCCGACGTCCTTCTCCGGCCCGTGCAGCCCGTATCCGGATAGGTGGGTGTAGATGATACGGGGGTTGATTTTTGAGATATCCTTGTATTCCAGCCCGAGGCTTTTCAGGGCGTGCGGGCGGAAATTGCAGACAAACACGTCCGATTTTTCCACCAGTTTGTAGAGGATTTCCTGCCCCTCTTTCTGTTTCAGGTCCAGGGTGATGCCCTTTTTATTGAAGTTATAGAACTCGAAGACGTAATTGATATCATAAACGGGAACGTTGCCGCTTACTTTTATAATACCGCGGGTCTGGTCGCCGGCGCCGGTACGCTCCACCTTAATGACCTCCGCGCCCATATCCGCGAGGATACGGCAGCATACAGGGGCCAGCCCCGCCTCGCTGACGTCCAGTACTCTTATACCTTCCAGAGCCATTTTCATTTCAGGAATACCTCCTCAAGCTCGTTACTTCTCGTTGCCGACGATAAAACAGCTGCAAATGCCCGTGCCGGCGTTGCCGCCGAGGTTGTGGGTCAGACCCAGTCGCGGATTTTTCACCTGCCGGGGACCCGCCTTGCCCTGCAACTGCTTGTAGACCTCGTACATCATGCGCAGGCCGCTGGCGCCCAGGGGGTGTCCGAAGCACTTGAGGCCGCCGTCGGTATTGACCGGCAGTTCGCCCTCCAGGGTGAATGCCCCGGCTTCGATGTCCTCCCGCGCCCTTCCCCGCGGACTGAACCCCAGGTCTTCGTAGACAATCATCTCGTGGATGCTGAAGCAGTCGTGCACCTCGGCGCAGCTTATCTCTTTACGCGGGTCTTTGACACCGGCTTCCTCGTAAGCCCGACGGGAGCCCAGCATATTTTCCTCGATGTGGACGAAGTCGTAGTCCGTCAGCATGGCACCCTGCCGCGCGCCCACGTTCACCTGCAGCGACTTTATATAAATGGGGTCGTCCCGGAACTTCTTTGCCATGTCGGCGCGGGTAACGACCGCCACCGAGGCGCCGTCGCTGACGCCGCAGCAGTCGAACAGTCCCAGCGGCCAGGCGATGATGGGGGCATTGACCACCTGCTCGATGGTCAGTTCGTTCTGGAAGTGCGCCTTGGGGTTCAGGCTGCCGTTGTGGTGGTTTTTCACGGCAATCTGCGCCAGCAGCCGCTTACCCTCCTCGGGCTTGATATTATAGTCGTGAAAATAGCGCGTAGCCAGGTAGGCAAACGACGCCGGGGCACTGTAGCCGGGGCCGATGCCCGAACTGCCGTCCTGATTGTCCCCCACGACGCTGGGTCCCTTGACGCCGGTCGCCCCGGAATCCTTGAGCTTTTCAACTCCCACGGCAAGAGCGATGTCGCAGACACCAGCCGCTACGGCATAACTCGCTCCGCGCAGCGCCTCCGAGCCGGTGGCGCACATGTTCTCCACCCGGGTCATGGGGATATACTGAAGTTGCAAAGGCGAAAGCGTGATAGCGCTCAAGCCGGAAAAAACGGTGCCTATCCACGCCGCCTGGACATCCTTGGGTCCGATGCCTGCGTCCTCGAAAGCCTCGTAGGCGGCTTCCACGACGAGGTCCTCCACCCCCTTGTCCCACCTCTCCCCGAACTTCGTGCATCCCATCCCCACGATGGCTACCTTATCTTTGATTCCATCCATATATCAGCCTCCCAGATTATGTCGTCATTGCGAGCCCTCCCGACCATGGTCGGGAGGCGCGGCAATCCCCAAGGTTGCCTTAGACGATGATAGAGATTGCCACGTCGCTACGCTCCCTTAGAATAACAGGAACCTAGTTAATCAAGCGGTTTGGCCTTCCAGAAATAGTTATGAATGCCGCGGCTTTCAAACATCTTCCGGTAGGTCATTTCCAGTTTCATGCCGACGGCAACATTGTCCGGGTCACAGTCCGTCAGTTCGCAAATCAGCCTGCCGCCGCCCTCGAAATCGATTACCCCGTTAACACCGGGGGGATTCAAGGTGGGCATAAGCCGGTCGATGGCATAGCTGAAGAGCGTCGCCTGCTTATCGGAAAATTTATAAGGCTCGAACTGATCCTTTGCCTGGCAGTTGGCGCACACGCGCGTGGTCTGCCCTATCTGGGAAATCTGGGGGGTGCCGCACTTCTGGCACTTCGCCCCGTAGAGGGCGGCGATTGCCCGGCGTTCCCGCCAGCGTCCCGGTAGCGAGAGCGGCGGGCGGTCCGGCAGCGTGGAAGCCTCCACGGGAACGAGGTTGCGCCAGGTGGCGTACTGCCCGTAGCTGACGGCCATTTTCCCCGCCAGCTTATCGGAAACGAGCGGTTTATTTTGAATCTTCATGATTTCATCGGTGACGCGCAGGACGAAGGCATCGCAACCGTCCCCGTAGCCCGCGAGCAATATCTTGTCCCCCGGTTTCGCCTTTTCCAGGGCCGCCGCCAGCATTAAAAATACCGCCGCCGTACCCGTATTGCCGATTTTATCGTACAACGGCTCCTGCACCTGCGTTTTATCGAACTTCATGCGCCGGGCCAGACCGGCGTGCTGGCGCGCGTCCGAGGCGTAGTAGACAATCTTGCTAAAATCCGAGAGTGTAAGGTTATATTTCTTTGCGATTCCTGAAATAACCGACTGTAAAATCGGGAAATAGCCCGCCTCGTCGATGAAGCGCTGCTCCGCCGCCCGTACGAAACGATCGTCCTCCTCCCGCCAGAAATCGGTAAAATCGCTGTAAATCGAGTAGCTGCCTTCGACTTCCGCAATTACATTCTTCGAGCCTGTCATCAACGCCGCCGCGCCGTCGCCCAGCGCCTGCTCCAGCGCGCCCTTGGCGGCGCTCTGCCGGCAGTCGGCGGCGGTCACGATTACGTTCTCCGCCGAACCTGCCTGCACGGAATCGATTGCCGCCTTTAGGGCGACGGTAGAAGCCCGCAGGGAATTCGTAAAATCGGCGGTACGGCACTCGTCGGTAAGGTCCGCCGCCGCCGCCACGATAGCCGCAGACTGCTTTTCCTTATACAACGCGGTGGTGGTCGCCAGCGAAAGCCCGTCCGCCTTTGCCCCTCCCCTCCTCAGGCAGGCCAGGGTAGCCGCCACCGCCATGGTGACGGTATCCTCGTCGTAGCCCGCCACGGCTTTAGTTCCACCCGTATTCCTGCCCGACCATATCCGGGCTATTTCCTCGCGGTCCAGCCTGTAATCAGGCAGATATACACCTATCGACGTAATACCGACCATCTCCACGTTTTCCTTTCTATATCAGCTTTTTCTCCGCCACGGAACAGACGGGCAGGCAGAAGCAGCACCGGCAATCCTGCCGCGAACTGACTGATAAAAATGACGTGATTTTTAGGTTATGGTGAAACCACCATCGACGGGCATGGTGATGCCGGTGATATAAGAAGCCCGGTCCGAGCACAGCCATACTGCCGCCTCGGCGACCTCTGCCGGCTTGGCATCTCTACCCAGGGGCATCATCTCCTTAACGGCTTCCGCCATGCCTGGCTGTACCGCCAGCAGACGATTATAGAAACCGGTGCCCGCCATGCCCGCCGGGCAAATGGCATTGACCCGTATGCCCGCTTTGCCATAATCGCCGGCCGCCGAAAGCGTTAAACCGTTAACCCCCCACTTGCAGGCGGTATAGATTCCCTGCAGCGGCGCGCCGATAAGTCCGGCGATGGACGAGGTATTGACAATAGCGCCGCCGCCGTGTTTCTCCATGTATCGTATCTCGTGCTTCAGACACAGCCAGATACCCTTGAGGTCGATGGCTATCAGGCGGTCGAACGTCTCCTCGGTGCCTTCTGTAAATGGTTCCGGGAGTTCTTCTACGCCGACGTTGTTGTGGGCGCAGTCGAGTCCGCCGTAAGTATCGACGGTCTTTTTCACCAGCGCCTCGACATCCTTCTCTTTGGAAACATCGGTCTTCACGAAAATGGCCTCGCCGCCCGCCTTCTTGACCATGTCCACGGTTTTCTGACCATTCTCAACATCAATATCCGCCACGACTACTTTAGCGCCTTCCCTGGCAAATGCCAGCGCTGAAGCCTGTCCCAACCCCATCCCCGCACCGGTGATAACTGCGACCTTTCCCTGGAGTATTCCCGCCATATGATTGCCTCCTGAAAAAAATGAAAATACCTTAATTATCTTATGCTTTAGGACTGATACTGTCAAATTGAAGGCACCCGATTACACGGGAATTCATGGGAGAAGATAATAATACGCGGACCGCTCCGGGTGTCTAGGAGACTTCTTCTTCACTTCCCGGCGTAAAGAAGCCATTGCCGCCGCAAACGCCTTCACAATTGCGGTCTTTTATGGCGCGTGCGCCACGCAGTCGGATGTAATGCCAAGCGCCCCCGGCCTCACTACCAAAATTGCCCAGGTACTTCTGGAAATCGGCTTATATATCTAATTGTTTCGTTCAAACGAGAGTAAGACGCCTGACTCTACCCGATATACACGTCCACCTTCGCCGCGCCCGCCATCTGATTGAGGTCGTTGGTAAAGGTAGCCCAGTCCATGTCACTGCGGCGGTGGTACTGGTAATGCAGACTCACCTTGGCATCCAGGACAGACATCGTCTCCAGTCGTAAGCCGCGCAGTCGCTCCTTGAGAAATGCGGAAAGCTTGCCTTCGATATCCGGGTAATTAGGCTGGTCCACGGATATCATCAGGTGTCCCCGCCCGAACACGTTGAACTTATTACGGGTCAGCCAGTGTATCCCCAGGGCGATGAACACCAGGCCGAAGAGAATCCCGGTCACCAGGTAGTTCTCCGTTGCAGCGCCGATTGATGAAGCGATGAGCAGGAGGAGAAACCCGATTTCCGCCGGGTCTTTGACCGGGGTGCGGAACCGCACGAAGGACAGCGCGCCCAGCAAGCCTAGCGAAAGCGGTATGGATACCTGGATGCCCAGGAAGAGCGCCGTTATTGCCGGACCGCCGATGATAAACGTCCGGTGTACCCCCGCCCCGATGTGCCTGGAACCATAGAAAAGCTGGTACATCAGGTACGTTACGATGGAAGCCACCAGTGAAAAAAGGATGGCGATGACGGCTTCCCAGAGTCCCACCGGCGATTGCATTCCTTCAATGAGTTGCCAGAGTTCGTCAAACATGCTATATCCTCCTTTTTACTTAAAGCTCAACGTTTTTACCGGAAGGTGAGAGACGAGCCGTGCTCCCCGGCTCGGTAAAATGCGCGTCAAGACAGGAGCCGTACTTGGAAAACCGGCTCCAATCGGTATCCAGAAACTTCATATTACGGAGTGTGACGGGCAGTTCCAGGCGGGGTCCCTTGACCTCGATGACGCCCTGGCGCAAGCGCAGTTCTTTGTCACGCCTGCCCAGTTCCCATGCCACCACCGATGCCGATATATCATAGTCGAAGGAGACCCGCACGCCGGTCTGCATCTCATTGAATCGATGACGCAGGTACGTGATATAGATAACCGGTTTCAAAGGTTTCTCCGGGAAGTAGCCGAATCCGCCCAGTACGTCTGTAAGCTCCGTTCCGCTGATAATCCCCCGGCTCAGGTTCGCCAGTTCCAGAGAGGACGCGTCAACCGTCAGCTGGCGGCGCTGCTTGCTGCTGGCGAATCCCTCCCTCATCTTGCGCTCCACGTAGACCGGCACTTCGCCCTTTTTACCGGCGATATTACCGTACCAGCGGATGCGCACCTTATCTTTCTTGAACTCACCGGAAGCCGACCGCTCGTACTGGTCCAAGTCTACGGAATCGAAATACAGGCTGTTCACGCGGTCGTGCGGGTATTCCCGGTCGGGACGGCATACCTGCCGCACCATGACACGGGCAAAACCTATATTCCTGGGCAGCACCATGAACTTCCGTTCGAACCTCTGTACCGGTTTTACCGGGGCGTTTGCAGCCACTTTTAGTGTTTCTTCCGTAACCTTAATCTGAATATCCTCCTGCTGTTTATCGATCGAAGTTAAACATATCTACCATCCACATGCTGCCGCCGTTACCCCTGCCACCACCGAGGCTGCTCCGCCGCTCACCGTTGAGCTGCTGCCGTACCGACTCATGGCGTTTGATGATAAACGTCCTCAAACCGAGGGAGTTGGGGCCAAACCCGGGCTGGCGCGGCGGCTGCGGCGCCATCAGGGGACCATAGACATTCTGGAGGAAGGTCTCATACTTTTCTTTCTCCACCATGCACGCTTCCAGCTTCTCAAGCTCTCCGGGTTTGAAATCACGCATCATCAGCATAAACAGGTTGTCCACGCCGAAATTCTGTTTCAGGCAGGCAACTTCCCGGCGATGGAGGAAGAAAGGCAGCATCGGCGAAGGCCCGCCGGCCATCCATCCTTCGAATATATCGGGCGGCCTCAGGTCTTCCGTAATGCAGCGTTCCCAGTCCTCGTAGGAGTAAAACATCTCGGTATCCGCCTTGGCATAGGGACGCACCATCTCGACCATCCGGTCGATTCTCGGCAGGACAATGTCCAGGGAAAACGGCCCGTTCATCACTTCCTCAACGTAGCCGCGGTATCTTTCCAGATACGGTTCGTGATTCAGCAGCCGGTCGACGAGGGGGAACCGGTACATTTCGCCGGCGGTAGGTTCGTCGATATAATAGTTGATAATGCCGTCTTTCCTGATGCCCAGGTTGAACGTCCCGAACGCCATGTTGGTGTCAAAGGGGATGGGAGTAAATTGACCGTTCGCCTCGTAGAGATAGTTATTGTGGCCAATGCCGATGTAGTTATCCAGGTGCACGATTACCGCGGATACCGCGATGAACTTCAGCGTCATATCGACATCCAGCACCTTTTCTATCTCCTGCGGGAACGTCTCATCCGGCTCCATATTCAGGACTTCCAGGAACCTGAAGAGGCTGGCAGGGTCGGGGCTGTTCTCGTTGGTTTTCAGCATCATGGCTTCCAGGTAGTTGGCTGGCATCGGCGTGGGAGGTAGGCCGCGGAACATATTACCCTCGAGTTCCGGCTCGGGTTCGTAGAGGGAGGTTATTTCTTCTTCATCAAGGGCGCGGAGGAGGTCAATCAGGGGCGCCCCGCCGATATTGGTATAGAGAATGGGGTCCTGCCGGTGCAGTCCGGGCATGCCCGGCATACTGAAATCCCTTTTATTATCCCTTTCCGTCCAGTCCAGGCGCGCCGCCAGCAGTTCCGGCTTATAAAGGTGACCGGTGTCATCGTCGAAGTGATTCGAGATAAAGGTCTGGTCTACCATCTCAACCATGGTATAAACGCCGAGGTGTTTTTCATTCACCCAGAGGTCGACGAGGGAGCAACGGGGGGTGGGGATACCCATCTCGGCGAATATCTCATAGGCAACCATCTCGCGTATGAGGGTGGGGTCGCTCCAGCCGTTGTTGAGAAATACCTTTTTAACGCCGTGGAAAGTGCGCGCCCGGTTGAAGATATTGAAGTCCACCGCGAAGGGCATACGCGGGCTGTCCCAGCCGACCGCCTGCCCCAGCGAGGAGTTACCCTTGGTACGGAAGCCTACATCCGGCACAAGCTCATCATCCCACCGGAAATCCGCCGGGACGTACTGTTCCTCGAAGGCGTGTTCCCGCAAGAATGTCCAGTTCTCATCCGTCATCTCGATGCGCACCGTAGCAACACGGTCGTCAACAAACGGGTCGAATTCGGGGTCGTGGGTGCCTCGGGGCGTACTGCGTGAACATCCCGAAAAAATCGTGGAACAAACCATGCAAATCAGCAGTAATGCCAGGAATTTTCTGCTCTTTTCCCACATAATCAGAGTTTTAAACCAAATTTTTAGTACAGACTATCAAAAAATCTATGAAAACACAAATATTTTCTATATATCATGCGTATTACGCTAATAACAAACGAAAATATTGACGCATAATTATTCGTTTTACCGGTTCCTGAAGCCTATCATCATAGAACTTCCGCCATTGCCCTGTCCGCCATTGGTGCTGAGCAGCTCCCCGGCGAGCTGTTTTCTGATGGATTCGCCGCGCTCCGCCACAAAAGCCTTTAAACCGATATTCAGTCCCATCCCGGACATGCGCGTGGTGATGGCGACGTCATCGCTCAAGCCTTTTTCAAATTCGGCGGTGGTATAAAATTTGAGCGTGTCCGCCTCGACGTAAGGACGCATCATGTCAGCCAGTTCGTCAATTCTTGTCTCCATGACTTCGCACGAAAACGGGCCGTCGATAAGTTCGATAAGATATCCGTGATAGGTATCCAGATATTCCGGCACGGCTAGCAGCCGGGCTACCAGCGGGCGGTCGGCAACCGCACCCGCCGTGGGCTCGTCGATTAAGAAGTTGATGATGCCTTCACGGTCGAGCCCGGAGTTGAAATTACCGAACGACATGTTCAGGTCCCACGGTATGATGGTGAATTTTCCATCAACTTCATAGAGATAGTAGTTATGTCCCATGCCGGTATAGTTGTCCAGGTGTACCAGGACCGTGGATACGGCGATAAATCTCAGCACCTGGTCGACATCCAGCACTTTCTCTATCTCCTCCCGGAACGTCTCATCCGGCTCTTTATTGAGTACGTCCAGGAGTTTAAACAGCGCGGAATAGTCCTCCTTATTCTCGTTGGTCTTCAGCCCCATCTGCTCGAGGAGGTTACCCCCCATGCCCATCATGCCGCCCGGCTGCATACCACCGGCCTGAACCACTCTTTGCGTGATATTAGCCGCAGGCATGTCCCCAAAGGCTATATCTCCGAAAGGCATCTCCTCCAGCGTGATATTAAACGAGGGCATATCTCCGAAGCCCATACCCTCTCGTCGCATACCCCCGAACCGCATCTCTCCCCGTGTAAAATTACCCGCCGGCGTGTCTCCGAAGGGCATGTTCTCCTGCTGACCCTGCGGAAATCCCGCGACAGCCGCCTCCTCTTCTTCCTCCGTTTCCTCCAACCCGAGCGCCCGCATGATATCGGTGAGTTTTCCGCCGCCCAGGTTGATATCTTCGTCATCTTCACCGGCATCAGTCAGGGCCTCTTCCGGCAGGTCTTCCACCGTCCAGTTCAGGTCGGACGCCTGTGTTTCCGGCTTGTACAGGTTCCCGTTGCTATCGTTAAAGTGGTCGGCAAGAAAAGCCTTGTCTATTTGTTCCACCATCGTATACAGGCCAAGATGGGTATCGTTTACCCAGATATCAACGAAAGAGGTGCGGGGAGTCGGCATACCCATCTGCTCGAAGAGTTCGTATGACAGGACCTCACGTATAAGGGTGGGATCGCTGAAGCCGTTATTAAAATTCGCCTTCTTCAGTCCGTATAAGGTACGCGCCGAATTAAAGAAGTTGAAGTCCACTTTAAGACTCATGCGGGCGCTGCCGGACTGCGCTACGGACATCAGCGACGAGTTTCCCTTGGGCCTTACCGCCACGTCCGGCACAAGCTCATCATCAAACCAGAAGTCTGCCTTTACGTACTCCTCCGCGCTGGAGTTTGCCTGCGTGTAATCCCAGTCCTCTTCCTCCATGACGATACGCACCGTGGCGACGCGGTCCGTGTAAAACGGCGCCTCGTCAGCGACTTCATCCTGTCCGCCGCATCCCGCCAGGCTGACGACGAATATCGCCGCCAGCAGCAGACCGGAGACCCGTAATATCCAGTTCTTTCCCGTAGTTTTTGCCTTTTTCACAGGTGCGTCCATATTCAATATAAAAGTGTTGATACTATTAAAACACACCAATGTTAACAGATTATGAAAACCCGTGTATATTAAGGGTAACCGGATATTTCCGGTTCGCCCGGAGGAGCGCGGGGGCGGCGGTACTTAACCCGCCGCCCTCTAATCCGCTTTATTTTCTGCGACCGACCATTCTGACGAGGGCGAGATACCTGCCGGCGTCTCTTTCCAGTATTTCCGCCTCCGAGGGGAACATGAGCGTACCTGCCTCGTCGCAGGCTTTCTCGTACTGGAGCCAGAGTCGCCAGCCGTCGGGCTGCACGTCGGCAACCTCAATGTCGACCATTGACGTTCGCCCCCAGTGGTTACGCCACCAGCCGGCGGTGTGGAAACACCAGCAATCGTCCACCCAGAACACGCTGCCGTCCTTACGGGGTCGCGTGAAATGTTCCGGCACCGCGCCGCCTTCGAAGTCCTGCGCCAGCCCCGCCACGACTATCCCGATTTGCCCGCCCGGTCGGACGAACTTGCTGAAGTAGCCCAGATAGAGGTCGTCCGTGCCGTAGTACTGGTAAGAGTCCAGGCTGACAATCGCATCGAAGAACTCTTCCGCATACGGCAGGTCGTGGGCTTCGGCATGTATCGGGAAAACCTGATTCTCCATGCCTGCCTCGCGCACGCGCTGCCAGTTTTCCGCGGCGCTTATCCAGAGGTCGTTTGCCCAGACCTGCACGCCGAACTCCTTAGCCAGAAAAACTGAACTTAATGCCTTGCCGCATCCCATGTCCAGTACGCGCATACCGGGCTTGAGCTCCATATTCTCGCAGAGCCACTCCGTCAGCCACAGGACGTTGGGGCCCATCCAGCCCTTCAGGACCCATTCCGGATCGTACTTAGCCGACCGCGGAAATTTATCGTTTTTCAACAACTCTTTCATTCTTGCTTTACTAATTTTCAATTTCTTACTCCTTAATACTGGATATTTAATAGAAAAGCCGCGGACTCATCACACCCGCGGCTTGAAATAACTCTGATATGTATACTATGAAAAAACGAGCAAGCTAAAGCCGTCCCACCGGGACGGACAAGTCCTGCAACTGAAGAATCTCCCTCCAGCCGAAAACCTGCCGGGGTGTGACTAGTCCTTTATACAATTTCTCTAACTTGAGCTAACGTAAAGACCCCGCTTTTATGCCTTAATTATTACAATATAATCATATCATCGGGGATTTAACGGGTCAAGCCTGTTTCGTATTTAATCGACTGTTTATGGTATTTTATTATAGAGGTCATCTATGGTTCGCAAGCCCCGGTTTTTCTACGGCTGGTACCTGGTCGGCATAACCGTCGCCAGTATGATGCTGGTCTACGGCGTCAGGAACTCCTTTTCCGTGCTGTTTTCCCCCATCCTGGACGATTTCGGCTGGTATCGGGGCAGCACGGCAATCATGCTGTCGCTGAATATCCTCATCTACGGCTTGAGTGCCCCGCTAGCCGGTCTGCTGATTGACCGCTGGAAGCCGCGAGCCGTGGCGATACTGGGAATATTATTGCTTACGCTGGCAACCGCCCTCTGCTACTTCGCCGGTGAACTGTGGCATTTCTACCTGCTCTTCGGCATACTGGCGCCCATCGGCACCGCCTTTTGCGGCGCGCCCGTATTAAGCCCCTCGCTGATGAACTGGTTCGGCAAGCGGCGGGGTCTTGCCATCAGCCTGGGGCAGATAGGGGGCGGACTGAGCTTTGCCTACGGTATGCTCGTCGATGCGGTGGTATCCCAGTGGGGATGGCGTCCTTCCTTCCTGGTCACGGCGGCAATCGTCCTTGCCGTCCTGCTGCCTATTTACCTGCTCTTCTTCTATTACCGACCGGAGGACCGCGGCATGCAGGCGTACCGGGCTGACGAGTCTTCACCCGCCGAGAAAGCCGGAGAAGTAATCGATGCCGCCCGGGACTGGACCCTGCGTACCGCTTTCAGGACGTATAACCTGTGGTTGCTGGTGCTGTCCCAGTTCTGCTACTGGGGCGTGGGCAATTACCTGGTGCTGGCGCACCAGATTAAGTTCGCCCAGGACGTCGGTTACAGCAGTATGCTGGCGACGTCTGTCTTCGCCCTTTTCGGCATCGCCTCCATCGGCGGGCAGATATGCGCGTCTGTATCCGACTCTATCGGGCGGGAGAAAACGGTGACGGTGGCGGTCGTGCTGGCAATCGGCGCGCTGGTGGCTCTGATGTCGGTCAAAGATACCTCCCAGCCGTGGCTGCTCTATGTCTACGCCGTAAGTTCCGGCTTCGCCACGGGTATTTTCTCACCCAATGTCTTCGCGGGCATGGGTGATATCTTCCACGGCAGGAACATCGGCGCCATAACCGCCCTGCTGCTCACGGGCACGGGCGTCGGCGGGGCGATAGGTCCCTGGCTGGGCGGCTATATTTACGATGTGACACAGAGCTACAACATCGCCTTCATCATCAGCATGGCGGCTTTCGCCGTGGCAGGAATCAGCTTCTGGATTGCCGCGCCGAGGAACGCCGATAAGATACGTGCGAAGATGCAATCCGTTACTGCGTCCGGCTAGCTGTCACCCGCCCTGCTTTATGGGGTCACCCCGCCGGAGACGACCAGTACCTGCCCGACGATATCGCTGGCGGCATCGGAAACCAGGAATACCACCGCGTTGGCGATATCCTGGGTAGTTGTCAGCCTGCCGATGGGCAGCGTCTTGGGGAAATTCTCGATGAGTCCGGGCGGGGCATTTTTAGCGAAGCCGGTATCCGCCACACCGGGCGAGACGCAGTTGATATTAATACCATGAGGCGCCGCTTCCTTGGAGACCCCCATGCTGAAGCCGATAATGCCCGCCTTGGCGGCGGCGTAGCCGCTGGTCATCATCCCGCCGTGGATGCCGGCGCCGGAAGTAACGTTGACTATCTTACCGCTCTTGCGTTCAATCATGTGGGGCAGGACGGCCCTAGTGCCGTTCCTGGTGCTCCTGAGATTAACGTCGATATCGAAGTCCCAGTCCTTATCGGTCATCTCCAGGAAGGGCTTGGGCGGGGTACAGCCCCCGGCGTTATTGACCAGGATATCTATCTTGCCGAGTTTGTCCAGTACCTCTTTCACCATGGCGTCCCAAGCGTCCCCCTTGGTAACATCGGCTTTGACGGCGACGGACTTGCGCCCCAGCTTCTCGACGGCGGCGGCGGTTTCCTTAGCACCATCAAGGTCGATGTCGTTAACGGCGATATCGCACCCTTCCTTCGCCAGCGCCAGCGCGACGGCTTTACCGAAGCCTATCTGGCTGCCAGCTCCGGTTATTAATGCTACCTTACCTTTCAATCCCAGTTCCATGACTCACCTCTTACAATATATATTCGCGAAATCCAGCATAAAATAAACTGGCATCCGAACGCATAATTAACTATAATATCTTAATGTGTTAAGGGAGGCAAATATGATAGAAGAAACAGGCGCCGCCCCTCTTCCCGATACCTCTCCATTTCCTTGACAGGAGAAGGGGATTAAGGGAGTAAGATAGATAATAATATCAGGAGGTAATTAAATGTTACTTAAAGACAGGGTCGCCATTATAACCGGCGGCGCCAGAGGCATGGGCAGGGCCATCGCCCTGCGCTTTGCCAAAGAAGGCTGCTCCTCGGTCATCGTCGACGTGCTCGATAAAGACGGCGAAAAAACGGTCGCCGATGTCAAGAAAGCCGGTAAGGACGCCATATACGTGCGCTGCGACGTCACCAGCAGCGCCCAGGTAAAGGACATGGTCGCCAAGGCGGTGGCGAAGTTCAAGAAGGTGGACATCATGGTGAACTGCGCCGGCATCGGCAAGCCACCGAAGCTGATAAACGATATTTCCGAGGAAGAATACGACCAGGTAGTGGGCGTAAACATGAAGGGTATCTTCCTCTGCCTGCAGGCAATCGCCCCACACATGAAAGAAAACAAGTACGGCAAGATTATCAACATCGCGTCGCTGGCTGGCATATCCCCCACCCCGTTCGCCATCCATTATGCGGCGGCAAAAGCCGCCGCCAAGCATCTCTCGGACTGCTTCGCGCTGGAAATGGCTAAATACAACGTCACCTGCAACGCCATTCTGCCGGGGATGATACGCACGGACATGACGGCGGACTTCGCCCCGCCGATGATTAAGGACCTGGACTCCTTCATGGGGGAGCTCGCTAAAGGTATTCCGCTGGGGAGGGAAGGCACCGTGGAGGACATCGCCTCGGCGGCGCTGTTCCTGGCTTCCGACGAGTCTTCCTACGTCACCGGCGACAGCATTAGAGTCGGCGGCGGCATGCCGAACCGGGCAGCACCATAGTCTATCAGACATGCCAAAGGGGCGCTTTTTACAGCGCCCCTTTTTCTTTTTCATGGAGCGGGTGACGAGATTCGAACTCGCGACTCTTTGCTTGGGAAGCAAATACTCTGCCACTGAGTTACACCCGCGTAAAAACGTACTAATTTTAGCCCAAAAAATCATCGTTGTAAAGAATTGACGGCTACATTACACGGAATATCAGTCTTTTCAGTACGAGAACTCTTTAAATATTTGACATTTTGCCCTCGCGTTGATATACTCGCCTTGGGTAAATCACCTGTCTGACCAAAAACTGTAAATACATCTTTTACAGGTATACCATGTAATTAAATAATTAAGGAGGATTAAGGCATGTCCGGTGATTATGTAAGTTTACTCGCTGATTTGAAAGAGGACGATGTCCTCAAGCTGACCAAGGAGAGGATTGATTCGGGTGAGGACCCCTTGAAAATCCTCGAGGACAGCCGGAAAGGTATGGAAGTCGTAGGCAAGCGCTTTGCCGACGGTGAGTACTTTTTACCGGAACTCGTCTTCTCCGGTGAACTTCTCAAGCAGATTACCGAACTCGTTAAACCGCACCTCAAGCAGGCGGCGGAAACCAAGCGTCTCGGCACGATTGTCCTCGGTACCGTGGCGGGAGATATCCACGATATCGGCTTGAATATCGTCGATTTCATGCTGGATGTCAACGGCTTCGAGGTTCACAACCTGGGCGTGGACGTTCCCAAGGAAAAATTCGTCGACAAGGTCAAGGAAACCAAGGCACCCATCGTGGGTCTCAGCGGCTTCCTGACCCCCGCCTTCGACGCCATGAAAGATACCGTTGAAGCCCTGGAGGCAGCCGGCCTGAGGAAAAACATCAAGGTAATGATTGGCGGCGGCCAGATGGACGACGAGGTAAGGAAGTACGCCAAAGCCGATGCCTTCGGTAAAGACGCCATGGCAGCGGTAGCTCTGGCTAAAGAATGGATTGGGGCGAAGTAAAATGGCTAAAGAATGGGCGGAGTTAACCCCTGCAGAAAAACGGGAAGAGCGTTTCAATCGATGGCTTTCTCCCCCGGGTGTCACGTTCTCCAGCCCGAAGGCTGAACAAGGTTACAAAGCCAGAGTAAACAGGTTTATCAAGGCCTTTCAGCTACAGGAGGCGGACCGCGTGCCGTGCATCCTGCCAGCAAGTAACTACGCGGCGTATTATGCCGGGATGGACCTCCGTACCGTCATGTACGACTATGAAAAACTCGCCGAGGCATGGCTCAAGTTCTTCCACGACTTTGAAGAAGATCTGGATACATATATCCCGCCGGGACTGGTTCCCCCCGGGAGATCCCTTGAAGCCGTCGACTATAAGCTGTATAAATGGCCCGGACACGGAATATCCGGCGATACCACCTCGTACCAGTGCGCCGAAGCCGAGTATATGAAAGCGGACGAGTACGACGCCCTTATCAGAGACCCCTCCGATTTCTGGCTGCGTACCTACATGCCACGAGTCTTCGGGGTTTTAAAGGCATTCCCCCAGCTTCCGCCATGGACCAGCTTCGAAGAGATAGCCATCCAAAATTTCGTCGCCTTCGGTCTACCCGAAGTCCAGGAGGGTTTCAAAGCCATGATGGCAGCCGGTACGGAAAGCCTTAAATGGCTGGCAGCGGTCGGAGCCGTCGCCGGGGAGGCGACGGCAGCCGGAATGCCCGGCATCATGAGCGGGCTTGCCAAAGCTCCCTTCGATACCCTCGGCGATACGCTGCGCGGCACTCAGGGAATAATGATGGATATGTTCCAGAGGCCGGATAAACTCCACGAAGCCATGGCGAGAATCGCGCCTCTCACTATCGAATCAGCTAAATCCGCGGCAAACGCCGGCGCGGTGCCGGTGGCAATGATGCCGCTGCACAAAGGCGCCGATGGATTCATGTCCGATAAACAGTACCAGACATTCTACTGGCCTACCTTTAAACAGGTTATCATGGCGCTGGTAGAAGAAGGTATCCAGGTTATCCTCTTTGCCGAGGGCAGCTATAATACCCGGTTCGAGTACATCAAGGAATTGCCGAAAGGCGCCACGGCATGGTGGTTCGACCAGACGGACATCGCCAGGGCTAAAAAAGAACTGGGCGATAGAGTCTGCATTATGGGCAACGTACCCACTTCATTGATGATGACCGGCACCCCGCAGGAAGTCAAGGAGCACTGCCGTAAGCTCATCGAGGTATGTGCCCCCGGCGGCGGCTACGTACTTACCGGCGGAGCCCAGATCGACAAGGGACCTGCCGAGAACATGCGCGCCATGATGGCAGCTGCCAAAGAATACGGCGTATACAAAAAATAAAAGACAACGGCCTTTCACTGGTTAGCAGAACACGAGCGGCGACTTTCCGTACTTGCTACTGGCGTAAAGGCCGATTGTGTCTAGAAGGATATAGATGGAAAAGCAATGGGCGGATATGTCCTGGGAGGAAAGGCGCGAGGAACGGTTCAAGAAGTGGTTGAATCCCACCGGTGTAAAGTTCAGCAGCCCGGAAGCCGCTAACAAATACCGGGAACGCGCTACCCGGTTGATGAAAGCCGTCAAGATGGAGATACCGGACCGCGTGCCGGTACACATACCCCCCGGCTCCATCGTAGCCTACAACGCCGGCCTCACCCTGAAAGACGTCCTCTACGACCATTCCAAGATAAAGCCCGCCTGGATTAAGTTCCTCCGGGACTATGATATAGACTCCAATGACGGTCCCGGCCTGTTTTCCGGTAAAGCCTATGAAATCCTGGACTACAAGGTAAATAAGTGGCCCGGCCACGGACTGCCGGACGACCAGACCCTGCACCAGTTCGTCGAGATGGAGTACATGAAGGCGGACGAGTACGACATCTACCTGAAAGACGAATTCGACTTCGGTCTCCGATACTTGCTGCCGCGGACGTGGGGAGCCTTCGAGCCATTCGCTAATTCCCCTTCACTTTCGTCCTACCAGGGACTTCCCCAACAGCTCATGATGATGGCCCTGGACCCGCGGTTCCAGAAATTCTTCAAGTCTCTTTGTGAAGCCGCCGAGGAAAACGCCAAATATGATCAGGTCTCCATGGAATGCAGCCGGATTTCCATGGAAGAGGGGTTCCCGCCACAGGCCAGCGGCTTCGCGCTGGCGCCCTTCGATACCGTGGCGGACATGCTGCGGGGCACCCGCGGAACCGTTTTGGACATGTACCGCCAGCCGGAAAAACTGCTTGAAGCCCTGGAGGTAATCACCCAGCGCAGCATCGAATCGGCAGTCAGTATGGCTAGTTTCTCAATTGCTCCGTTCATATTCATCCCGACGCACAAGGGCGCCGACGCCTTTATGTCCGTCAAGCAGTTCGAGAAGTTCTACTGGCCCACCTTCCGCAAGCTGCTGCTGGGACTGGTCAACGAAGGGCTTGTGCCGATGATGGTCCTCGACGGCAGCTACAACGAAGCGCGACTGAATATCATCAAGGACCTGCCGAGGGCATCCGTGGTATGGACGATGGAGAAAACGGACATGTTCAAAGCCAAGGATATCCTGCGCGATTCCGCCTGCATCTCCGGCAACGTGCTGGCGTCCCAGCTCTATACGCTAAACCCGAAGCAGATAAAAGAGTACTGCCGCAAGCTCATCGAATACTGCGCCCCGGGCGGCGGCTACATACTTTCGCTGGGCTCGGGCATAGATAAATGCGACCCCGCGAACCTGCATGCTATTATTGAAGCCGCCAAGGAGTACGGCGTATACAAATAGATCGTCCCCGCCGTCGACCCTTCGCCAACGCTCTCAACGGCAGGCGGTGGTGATTCGTAAGGAAAATGGAGTGAATTCGGGAGGTTAATTATGGCAAAAGAATGGACAAACATGACATGGGAAGAAAAACGCGAGGAACGGTTCAAACGCTGGCTTTCACCCGGCATCAAGTTTGACAGCCCTGAAGCTGAAAAAGCCTACAAAGAGCGTGTCACCCGGTTTACCAAAGCCATCAAGCTGGAAAAGCCTGACCGCGTGCCGGTAATGATACCGGTGGAGTATCTCCCCGCCGTATTAGCCGGCACCAGCCTTGGTAGGGTCATGTATGATTACGACGAACTAAAACGCGCCTGGCTGAAATTCCTGAAAGATTTTGAGGCGGACTCATTCCTACCGCCCAGCCTGGTATTTCCAGGCAAAGTGCTGGATATGATTGATTATAAAGTACAGAAGTGGCCCGGGCACGGTTTACCCGACGATGCACCTTCACACCAGTTCATCGAGGGGGAATACATGCCGCCGGAAGATTATGATGCCCTCATCAACGACCCTGCCGATTATCTCCTGAGGTATTTCCTGCCCCGTTGCGCGGGGGCATTCAAACCATTCTCAAAGTTAGCTCCCCTGACGCCCTTCGTCGCCATACCGGTCGGATATATCGCGCAGTTTGCCGACCCTGAGATACGGAAGGCTTATGAGACTATCTTCGATGCTGCCCAGGAAGCCATGAAATGGGCAATGGCCGTTGGCGAAATAGGCCAGGTGGGTATGTCCGCCGGTTTTCCCAACATCTGGGGCGGTATGTCGCAGGCACCCTTCGACATGGTGGGTGATTTTTTAAGAGGCACACGCGGCATTATGATGGACATGTTCCAGCGTCCGGACAAGCTAAACGAAGCCATGGCGAGGTTAGTGCCGGTAGCCATTAGTGAAGCTGTAAATTCGGCCAATGCCTCCGGCTGCCCGATTATCTTCATACCGCTGCATAAAGGCACCGGTGGTTTCATGTCCAACAAGCAGTTCGAGGAGTTCTACTGGCCTACTTTCAGAGAGGTTTTAATGGGACTTATTAACGAAGGTCTGGTGCCGCTTCCTTTCGCCGAGGGCAACTACGAGCCTCGTCTGGAAATAATCAAAGATTTACCCCGCAGTTCGACTATCTGGTTCTTCGAGCACATGGACATGACTAAGGCCAAGAAAATACTCGGTCACACCTGCATCGCCGGCAACGTGCCGGTCACGATGATGGTCACCGGAAAGCCTGCTGATGTAAAGGAACGCTGCCGCCAGCTCATCGAGACCTGCGCGCCGGGCAGCGGTTATATCCTGACGGCGGGAGCCTGGATGGACATAGGCAATGCGGAAAACCTGCGCGCCATGATGGAAGCCGCCAAGGAGTACGGCAAGTACTAGTCCAACCTTTAAAAAGAAAGGAGATTGCATAATGAACGGTTTGCCTGATAACTGGGAAAAACTGACCTGGCAGGAAAAACGTGAAGAGCGTTTCAAGCAGTGGCTAAATCCGCCAGACGTAAAATTTGTCAGCGCGGAAGCGGAAAAGCTGTATAAACAGCGGGTCACCAGGCTCATCAAAGCCATCAAGCTGGAGGAGCCGGACCGCGTCCCGGTGATGCTGCCTACCGGTAACTCCCCGGCTTACTGGGGAGGCGCTAATCTCCGAACGCTGATGTACGACTACAAAAAAGCCCGTGAAATCTGGATAAAATACATGGAAGCCTTCGGCGACATGGACACGTTTAATGGTCCCTCTTTTGTGCCCTCGGGTAAGATATCGGAGGTCGTTACGTCCAAGATCCAGAAATTGCCTGGCATGGGCTTGCCGGAGGACGCCCCCATGTACCAGTTTGTCGAGGGCGAGTACATGAAAGCCGACGAGTACGACATGCTGATGCTGGACCCCTCCGACTATAACACGAGGGTTATGATGCCCCGCACCTCTGATTTTTTCAAGAGTTTCGCCAAACTTCCGCCCCTGCGCATGTCCTTTGGTAATCCATGGGTCGGCGCCCTTGCCGACCCCGATATTCGCCAGACCTTTCAGTCGCTCATGGATTTATCCGATGAATATAATAATTGGATGACATCCAGCATGGAGACCAACGCCTATATAAGGGCGCATGGATATCCCTCCTTTTTCGGCGGCATCCTGTTAGGCGCGCCCTTCGACAACTTCGGTGATGCCCTGCGCGGCACGCACGGCATCGTCATGGATATGTACCGCCAGCCGGAAAAACTGCATGAAGCAATGGAATGGTACCTGAAGCTTACTATCGAGACTACGGTCAAAAATTTCCCCATGACCGCCAGTCCCGTCTGCGTCATGCCCCTTCACAAAGGGGATGACACCTTTATGTCCGATAAGCAGTTCGCAGAGTTCTACTGGCCCACCCTGCGCCAGCTCTTCTTAGCTATGATTGACGAGGGACTCGTGCCGATGCCCTTCGCCGAGGGACGTTATAACAACCGGCTCAAGCAGATTACGGATACACCACCCAGCGGCGTGATGTGGTGGTTCGACCAGACGGACATGAAAGAGGCTAAACGCATTATAGGCGACATCTGTTGCATCATTGGCAATGTACCTTCTTCAATAATTGCAACGGGCACCGTCCAGCAGGTAAAGGAAAGTTGCCGCAAGCTCATCGAAGACTGCGCTCCCGGCGGCGGCTATATCCTGGGTGGCGGCGCCAGCGTAGATAAAGGGAATATCGAAAACTTCAAAGCTATGATGGATGCCGCTAAGGAATACGGCGTATATCAAAAATAACCGGAGGCTCGTCAACAGTGTTTCAAAGACCGGATAACTGGGCGGAGTTGACCTGGCAGCAAAAACGGGACTTAC
Organism: Dehalococcoidales bacterium; assembly: GCA_016926115.1. Next base: position 52,405 of record JAFGPF010000060.1, read on the forward strand.
GCCTCGATAAATGGACTAACGGCGAGGGAATCAAGTTCGACAGCCCGCAGGCGGAAAAGGACTACAAGGCGCGGGCTACGCGACTCGCTAAAGCCGCCAAGATGGAAATACCCGACCGCGTGCCCTGCGCAGTACCTACCGGCTGGTTCCCGGCGATGAACGCCGGCATCACTCTCAAAGAAGCGATGTATAATCCCGAGAAGATGAAATGGGCCTGGCTGAAGTTCGTAGATGAATACGACTCGGATACCTTCGACGGCACGCTCTTTTTTCAGGCTCCGGTTAGCGATATCCTGGATTCCAGGACGATGAAATGGCCCGGCCACGGGTTGCCTGACGACTCACATTCCGCCTACCAGTACGTCGAAGGCGAATATATGAAAGCCGACGAGTATGACCTTTTTATGAAAGACCCTCTGGACTTCCAGTTACGGTACTACCTGCCGCGCACCATGGGAGCCTTCGAGCCTTTTGCCGATGTGCCCTCGTTCTCGTCCTACGAGGGACTGCCCCAGCGGCTCATGGCGATGTACCTCGACCCCCGGTTCCAGAAATTTTTCAAGGCTATTCAGGAAGCCGCTAACCAGATGCCCCCCCTCCAGAAAGCCATGATCGAGACCTCGCAGGCGGCGTACGCCAAGGGATTCCCCGCCTTCCGCGGCGGTCTGGCCGTGGCCCCTTTCGATGCCTTTGCGGACAACCTGCGGGGTACCAGTGGCATGGTCATGGACATGTACCGCCAGCCGGACAAGGTTCATGAAGCCTTGGAGTTCGTCCTGCCGCAACTGCTCCAGGGTGCCATCGACATGTCCGACATGGCGGACTGCCCGGTGGTCATGATGCCGCTGCACAAGGGAGACGATACCTTCATGTCCAACAAGCAGTTCGAGACATTTTACTGGCCTACCTTCAAACGGCTGTTACTGGGTATGGTGGAGGAGGGCTTGATACCCTTCCCGGTGGCGGAAGGAGCATATAACAACCGCCTGGAATACATCAGCGACATGCCGAAGTCCGCCGTCATCTGGATGTTCGACCAGACGGACATGGCAAACGCCAAGAAGACGTTAGGCAAAGTATCCTGCATCGCCGGCAATGTGCCCGTCTCCATTGCCTATACGGGTACCACCGAGGAAATGACGGACTACTGCCGCAGGCTTATCGATATCTGTGCGCCGGACGGCGGTTTTATCCTCAGCGGCGGCTCTACCTTCGACATGGCGAAGCCGGAAAATCTGCACGCCATGATGAATGCCGTCAAAGAATACGGCGTCTACAAGTAACGACAACCGGAGTCCCTGAAATGGAAACTGTGCCGAACTGGAACGAACTCTCCTGGGAAGAAAAACGGGAAAAACGTTTTAAAAAATGGCTCGATGCTCCCGGTGTGGATTTCGTCAGCCCGGAAGCTAAAAAGAAATACCGGGAACGTGTCACGCGCTATATCAGGGTCATCAAGCTGGAAGAGCCGGACGACCGCGTGCCGGTCAATCTCCCGGCGGGCTACCTCCCGGTGTCGTACGGCGGCTATTCCATGAAAGAGGTCATGTACGACTACAAGAAGCTCGCCGACGCCTGGATGAAATTCAACCATGACTTCCAGCCGGACCACTTTCATGGCCCCGGCCTCGTGTATCCCGGACGTGTCCTTGAAATTATCGGGCACAAGCTGCATAAATGGCCCGGACACGGTCTGCCGGATAAAGCCCCCATGTACCAGTTCGTCGAGGGGATATACATGCAGCCGGAGGAATACGATGATTTCACTATTAACCCCATGGACTTCTGGATGCGCACCTTCCTGCCCCGCACCACCACCGCCTTCAAGCCGTTCCAGTACCTGGCGCCGTTCAATCCCATCATGACCAATCCCATGGGCTATATCATGTCCACCTCCCGCCCGGAAGTCCAGCAGGCTTTCCGGGCGCTTCTGGACGCCGGTACGGAAATGCGCGACTGGGCGGAGGCCGTCGGGGAAGTCAGCCGCCGGTGCTTAAGCGAAGGATTCCCCTCGTTCGTCGGCGGCATGGCAGGCGCGCCGTTCGACAATATATCCGATGTCCTCCGTGGCACTCAGGGCATCGTCATGGACATGTACCGCCGCCCGGAGAAAATCCACGAAGCCATGGAACGGCTGGTGCCCATCATCGTCAAGGGAGCGGTGATTGGGGCTAACGCTTCCCTGTGTCCGGTAATCATGATGCCGCTGCACAAAGGCGAAAACAGCTTCATGTCCGATAATCAGTTCCGGGAATTCTACTGGCCCACCTTTAAGAAGGTATTACTCGGTCTGGTCGAAGAAGGGCTGGTGCCGATGCCATTTGCCGAGGGCAACTACGAGCCCCGACTGGAAATCATCGCGGACATGCCACGGTCGGCTATTGTCTGGCACTTCGAGGTCATGGACATGGCTAAAGCCAAGAAAATACTCGGTAACGTCTCATGTATTGCCGGCAACGTGCCGGCCTCGCTGCTCGTCACCAGCACGCCTGATGCGGTCAAGGAAGCCTGCCGCAAGCTAATCGAGACCTGCGGCACGGGCGGCGGCTATATCCTGACCGGCGCCGCCGGCATCAGCGAGGGCAACCCGGACAACCTGCACGCCATGATCGCTGCCGCCAGAGAGTACGGCACCTATTAGTCAGTTTGGAGCATTACAGGGGGATATTTGCATGGAAGGCACTACCAAGAAATGGGAAGATATGACCTGGCAGGAAAAACGCGAGGAACGTTTTAAGAGATGGCTCAATCCCAGGAACGTAAAATTCAAGGACGCCGAGGCGGAGAGGAGATATAAGACCAGGGTAGCCCGGTTCATCAAGGCTATCAAGATGGAAGAGCCGGACAGAGTACCCTGCATACTGCCAGTGACCTATTATCCCGCGACGCACATCGGGGTGAGTTACCGGACGATTATGTATGATTACAGCGAACTCCGGCGCGCCTGGCTGACCTTCATGAAGGATTTCCCGGAAATGGACGAGTGCGGTGGTCCCGGGTTTGTCATGTCTGGAAGAGTCATGGACGCCATCGACAGTAAAACACAGAAATGGCCCGGACACGGTCTGCCGGATGACGCCTGGTATAGCCAGTTCGTCGAAGGCGAGTATATGAAAGCGGACGAGTACGACGATGTTATGAAAGACCCCACGGGGTACAGCCTCCGGGTTAGCCTGCCCCGCACCTCCGGCCTCTTCAAGCCCTTCGAGCGGATGATGACGGGGGGCGCTATGGGTATGGGAATGGGTATGGGCGGCCTGAGCTGGGTAGCTATGATGACCGACCCCGAGATGCGTAACGTATTCCAGACCCTGATGGATGTCTCCGATGATTATACCGAGTGGCGAAACACCGTCGCGGATATCAGCCGGATAATCCTCTCCGAGGGGTTCCCCGGTATACACGGAGGTATGTCCGTTGCCCCGTTCGATGCCCTCGCCGACGGACTCCGGGGCACGCACGGCATGGCGATGGACATGTACCGGCAGCCGGAAAAGATGCTGGAATACGTGGAATATATTACACCCCAGTTAATCGAAGGGACTATCCGCATGTCTGCCATGTCGGATTCCCCGATTATCGGGATGCCGCTTCACAAAGGCGATGATACCTTTATGTCCGACGCCCAGTTCGAGAAATTCTACTGGCCGTCCTTCAAGAAGGTACTGCTGGCTTATATAGAGGAAGGACTCGTGCCGTTCCCCTTCGCCGAGGGCAAGTACAACCTCCGCCTGAAATTCATCGCGGACATGCCGAAAAGCGGCGTCGTCTGGTACTTCGACCAGACGGATATGAAGGAAGCCAAGAGGATTCTGGGTAATACCTCGTGCATCGTCGGCAACCTGCCCTCTTCGATAGTAATCACCGGCACGCCGCAGGAAGTCAAGGAAGGCTGCCGTCGCCTCATCGAAGATTGCGCCCCGGGCGGCGGTTATATACTCTCCGGCGGCGCCAGCGCCGATAACGGTAACGCCGCGAACCTGCATGCCATGCTGGCGGCGGCGGAAGAATACGGATATTATAAGCAATAAAGAGTTACGGAGGATTTTTTAAGATGATAATGGGAAATACTAATATCCCCCCGGTCTCCATCAGGGATACGGTGAAAAACTGGGCGGAGCTGACCCCGGAGCAGAAACGTGAGGAGCGATATAAGAAGTGGCTCGCGGCTCCGGGTGTAAATTTTAAAAACAAGGAAGCCGAAAACCTCTACAAAACGCGCGTGGGCAGGTTCATCAAAGCCATCAAGCTGGAGGAAGCAGACCGCGTACCCTGCATGCTGCCGACGGGCTATTTCCCGGCTTACTACGCCGGGTACGACCTGAAGACGGTCATGTACGATTATGAGAAACAGCGGGATGCCTGGATGAAATTTATGGACGACTTCGGCGACATGGACACATTCGGCGGTCCCGGACTGGTCCTGCCCGCCCCGGCGCTGGAAATGATAGACCACAAGATTCACAAGTGGCCCGGACACGGCGTAGCTGATAACGTCGGCGCTTACCAGTACGTCGAAGCCGAGTACATGAAGGCTGACGAGTACGACAAGCTCATCATGGACCCGACCGATTTCTGGTTGAGGACCTTCATGCCCCGTCAGGCGGGCGCCTTCAAGCCGCTGGCGAAGCTCCCCCACCTCACCGCCTTCGTCGGTATCCCGATTTTCTACCTGGGCATTTTCGCCGACCCTGAAATCCAGGAGGCATACAAGACCATGTTTAAAGCCGCCGAGGAAATCGTGAAATGGCAGATGACCATCGGCGTGGTCGGCAAAGAGGCGATTGAAAGGGGCTACGCGGGGTTCGGGGGAGGCATGTCCGGGGCGCCGTTCGACATGCTGACCGATATGCTCCGCGGCACCACGGGCATCTTCCTGGACATGTACCGCCAGCCGGAGAAAATCCACGAAGCCCTGGACAGGCTTACGCCACTCGTTATCCAGGAAGCCGTTGAAAGCGCCGATATGTCTATGTCTCCGCTGGTGATAATGCCCCTGCACAAGGGTGAAAGGGGCTTCATGTCGCCCAAGCAGTTTGAGGAATTCTACTGGCCCAGTTTCAAGAAGACGCTACTGGGCATGATCGACGAGGGGCTCGTGCCGATGCCCTTCGCCGAGGGGAACTACATACCTCGACTCGAAACCATCCAGGACATGCCCAAAGCCTCCATGGTGTGGTACTTCGAGTACATGGATATGGCAAAAGCCAAGGCAACCGTCGGCAGGAAGAACTGCATCGCGGGCAACCTGCCGATTTCCACCATGGTTACCGGCACGCCCGAGCAAGTCAAGAAAGGCTGCCGCCAGCTAATCGACACGTGCGCCGCCGGCGGAGGATACATCCTCGCCGCGGCTGCCAGCATGGACCAGGGCAATATCGAAAACCTCCACGCCATGATGGATACCGTTAAGGAATACGGCGTATACAAAAAATAAACGGAGGCTTATCAACAGTGTTTCAAAGACCGGATAACTGGGCGGAGCTTACCTGGCAGGAAAAGCAGGAAGCGCGTTTTAAACACTGGCTCAATCCCGGTGTCAAGTTCGACAGCCCGCAAGCCGAGCAGCTCTACAAGGAACGCACCACCCGGTTTATCAAGGCAATCAAACTGGAAGAGCCGGACCGCGTGCCGGTGCTGCTGCCATCGGGATTTTTCCCGGCATATTACGCGGGTTACGACCTCGGGACGGTCATGTACGACTACGACAAGCTGAAAGAAGCCTGGCTGAAATTCGTCGACGATTTCGAGATGGACTCTTTCACTGGTCCCGGACTCGTTCTACCGGGTAAGGTGCTGGAAATGATAGACCACAAGCTGCATAAATGGCCCGGGCACGGTCTGCCCGCAAAATCGTCTATCTACCAGTTCGTGGAACAGGAATACATGAAGGCGGACGAGTATGACGATTATTTGAGTAATCCCGGCGATTTCTGGTGGCGTTTCTTGCTGCCGAGGACGGTCGGCGCCTTCACACCCTTCAGCAAGCTGGCTCCTTTTTCAGACATGATGGGAGCGTCTATCCGTAGTTACGCTGCTTTCGGACAACCGGATGTCGAAGCGGCTATGAAGACCATGATTGAGGCAGGCAAAGAGGTACTAAAGTGGCAGGCTGTCATCGGCGAAACAAGCCAGGCTATCCTTGCCGCCGGAGTGCCCAATATCAGGGGAGGCGGCATAAGCGGCGCCCCGTTTGATATGATTGCCGATACCCTCCGGGGCACACGGGGAGCTGTGATGGACATATACCGCCAGCCGGACAAACTCCATGAGGCTATGGAGAAACTAACGCCCCTGGCTATCAGAGGAGCCGTGGCAAGATGCACTGCCTCGGGGTGCCCGGTGACCTTCATGCCCCTCCACAAAGGCGACGAGTCTTTCATGTCCGCAAAACAGTTCGAGGAATTTTACTGGCCTTCCTTAAAGAATGTCTTCCTTGGTATAATCGAAGAGGGAATAGTGCCGTTCCCCTTCGCCGAAGGCAGGTACGGGGCACGACTGGAAATCATTAAAGATTTGCCCCGGGCTTCGATGTTGTGGACCTTCGAGGATATAGATATGGCTAAGGCTAAAAAGATACTCGGCGATTCAGCCTGTATCGCCGGTAACGTGCCGACTTCGGCATTCCACACGGGCACGCCGCAGGACATCAGAGAGCACTGCCGCAGGCTCATCGAGGTCTGCGCCCCGGGCGGCGGCTATATACTATCCGGCGCGGCAGGCATCAACGAGGGCAACCCGGACAACCTGCGAGCCATGATGGAAGCCGCCAAGGAATACGGTGTATATAAATAAACAAGGAGAAAAACAAATGGAAACCAGAGTATCATCAGAAACTAAAGAGGTCATCATATCATACGACCGGCCGACCGTCATCATCGGCGAACGCATCAACCCAACGGGGAGAAAGAAGTTTACCGAAGCTTTACAGACAGGCGACCTTTCCACTATTGAGAAAGATGCCAGGGAACAGGTCGAGGCGGGTGCTGCCATCCTGGACTGTAACATCAGTGCCCAGGGTGTTGACGATGTCAAGATTTTACCGGAAGCCGTGAAGGTTATTATGAATACTGTCGATGTCCCTATCTGCATCGACAGCGCCAACCCGGACGCGATGGAAGCCGCCCTCAAGGTCTATAAAGGTAAACCTCTCGTAAATTCCGTTAGCGGTGAGACCCATTCGCTGGAGCGTATGTTGCCTCTGGTGAAAGAGTACGGCACGGCTGTTATCGGTATGGTGCAGGATGATGAGGGTATTCCCAAGACAGCTGATAAGCGTGTTGCTGTCGCTTACAAGATTTGCGAAGCCGCTGAAAAAATGGGGATTCCCAAGGAGGATATCGTCATCGACGTCATGGCGTATGCCATCGGTGCCGAAGCTAGGTCCGGTCGCGACGTGCTCGATGCCATGCACCAGATTCGGCAAGAGCTGGGAGTAAATATGACCATGGGCACCAGCAATATCTCCTTCGGCATGCCTGACCGCGCTATAATTAACACCACCTGGATAGCCATGTCCATCGAAGCCGGGGGCACCGCCCTCATCGCCAATGCCGCCCAAGTCATGCCGTCAGTTCTCTCCGCCGACCTTGTCCTCGGGCGTGACCGCTTCGCCCGCCGCTTTATAGAAAGCCACCGTAAACGACAGCAAGAGTCAAAGGGTTGACACAGGCACGCTCAGGGTCTATACTTAAAGATACGTCTCAACGCGGGGTAGAGCAGTGGTAGCTCGTCGGGCTCATAACCCGGAGGTCGTTGGTTCAAATCCAACCCCCGCTACCATCTTGTTTAATA
>JAFGPF010000061.1 GCA_016926115.1 Dehalococcoidales bacterium
GAAACTGCCGCCGCTGTACCATATGATGGGAAATTCGTGGGTGGGCATCCTCTCCGACCCGGAAATGCGCAAGGTATTCGAGACGCTTATATCACTGACCGGAGAGCAGCAGAAGTGGATGTCTGCCAATATGAAGATAGCCGGTTATATCAAGTCCTGCGGCTATCCTTCCCTGTTCGGGGGTAACGCTTTACTGGGTGCGCCCTTCGATTTTTTCGGCGATGGCATGCGCGGTACGCAGGGGATAATGATGGATATGTTCCGCCAGCCGGACAAGCTGCAGGAGGCCATGGAAAGTTACCTCAGGCTGGTGCTCGAGACTACTATCAAGAATTACCCGATGACTTCCAATCCTGTTTGTATCATGCCCCTGCACAAGGGCGATGACACCTTCATGTCCGATAAGCAGTTCGAGACTTTCTACTGGCCTACCCTGCGCCGACTCTTCCTGGCGATGATTGACGAGGGCCTGGTGCCGATGCCCTTCGCCGAGGGCCGCTATAACAACCGTCTCAAGCAGATTGCCGATACCCCCGAGAGCGGTATTATCTGGTGGTTCGACCAGACGGATATGGCCGATGCTAAACGCGTTATCGGCGATATAAGCTGTCTTGTGGGAAATGTGCCCACCTCAGTTATGATGAACGGCACGGCGCAGCAGGTGAAGGATAACTGTCGCAGCCTCATCGAAGCCTGCGCCCCGGGCGGCGGCTATATCCTGGGTGGCGGCGCCTCGGTAGATAACGGAAAGATAGAAAACTTTAAAGCCATGATGGAAGCGGCCTACGAATACGGGACCTATTGAGAATAACTGCAAAGGAATTTATAACGATGCAAAAACCGGACAATTGGGACGAGTTAAGCTGGTATGAAAAACGCGACAAGCGCTTCGATTACTGGCGCGCCGCCCACGGCGTGAACTTCATCGATAAAGAGGCAAAAGCCAAACACGACCGGAAAATAGACCGGTATATCAAGGCCATCAAGCTGGAAGAGCTGCCGGACCGCGTGCCCATAGACATCGCCGCCGGCTCTTTTATTGCCTACTATTCCGGATACGACCTTAAGACCATCATGTTCGATGCTGAAAAAATGAAGAAAGCCACGCTGAAGTACGCCCGTGACTTCGATACGGATACGATGCCGTCCACCGGGATGGGCAGCGGCCCGGTCAATGAGCTTATGCAGCCGCGCTCCAGCAAGTGGCCCGGCGGCGGCCTGCCCGACGATGCCGCGATTATCCAGTTCGCCGAGGCGGAGTACATGCATGAGGACGATTACGACCTCTATTTCAAGAACCCCACGGACTACATCCTCCGGCATTTTTTGCCCCGCAACTACGGCGTATTCGAGCCGCTGGCCAAGCTCGGCCCCCTGGAAGGTTTCATGGGTGTCGGCCAGCAGCTTATGATGGCCGCCGGTATGCCGGAATTCAAAAAGATGGCGGAAACGCTCCTCAAGGCGCACGAGGCCTCGGTGAAATGGGGCGCGGTCATGGCGGAAACTACACAGGCTTTACGGGAAATAGGATATCCCGCCCCCGCCGGCGGTATGGCCCTGGCTCCGTTCGATACCGTTGCCGATATGCTCAGGGGTACTCACGGCTCCGTGATGGACATGTTCCGCAAGCCCGAGGCCATCCTGGAACTGGCGGACCGTATCCTCCCCAATACCCTTCAGACCGCCGTAGCGATGGCGGATATGTCGGACAGCCCCATCGTCTTTATCCCCATGCACAAGGGCGATGATATGTTCATGTCCGATAAGCAGTTCGAGAAATTTTACTGGCCGTCCTACCGCAAGCTCCTTATCGGTCTTATCGAGGAGGGCCTCGTGCCCCTGCCGGTGATCGACGGCACCTATAACCGGCGTCTCGAGTATATCAAGGACCTGCCGAAGAGCGGCGTCATCTGGACCTTCGAGAAGACGGACATGGCCCTCGCTAAAAAGGTCCTCGGCGGGCATACCTGCATCGCCGGCAACGTCACCGGGGCGATGATGTATACGCACAAGCCGGACGATATCAGGAAGTACTGCCGCTGGCTCCTAGATACCTGCGCGCCCGGCGGCGGCTATATCCTCTGCATGGGTTCCAGCCTGGCCGGATGGAACAACCCGGACAATATCCACGCGTTGCTTGAGACCGGCAAACAGTACGGCGTTTATAAATAGCCGGCCTGAACGGAAGGCTCTTCATAAAGGCCGTCTTTCCAGCGTATAATGATGACGGAGGTGTAACTATGGATTCGGTACCGAACTGGAAGGATTTGACTTGGCAGGAAAAACGGAAGATACGTTTCGATAAATGGCTCGCCGCGGAAGGCGTCGAATTCAGGGATAATGAAGCCAGGGAGCTTTACCGGCAGCGCGTCACCCGCTTCCAGAAAGTCCTCGATATGGAAGAGCCGGACCGCGTTCCCTGCAACCTGCCCACGGGCTATTTCCCCGCTTACTACGCCGGCTATGACCTGAAGACGGTCATGAACGACTACGAGAAGCAGCGGGACGCCTGGCTCAAGTTCATGTATGACTTCGGCGATATGGACTCCTTCGCCGGTCCCGGCCTCGTCCTGCCCGCCCCGGCCCTGGAGATTATCGGTCACAAGATTCACAAGTGGCCCGGCCACGGTATCGCCGATGACGTCCGTTCTTACCAGTTCGTCGAAGGCGAGTACATGAAGGCGGACGAGTACGACGCCCTTATCCGTGACCCGTCCGATTTCTGGCTGCGCTACTTCATGCCCCGCCAGGCCAGGGCCTTCGAACCCTGGGCGGACTTTATGCACCTGAACCCGATGATCGGCCTGCCCATGGGCACGCTCCTCGCCTTTTCCACCCCGGAGATGAAGCAGATGTTTCAGACTATCTGGAAAGCCGGCGACGAGATGCGGAAGTGGATGGAAATCACCGGCGAGGTCGGACGTACCGCCCTTTCCCTGGGCTACGCCGCCATGGGCGGCGCCGGCTTTAGCGGCGCCCCCTTCGACATGCTAACGGATATGCTCCGTGGTACGGTAGGTATCTTCATGGACATATACCGCCAGCCGGAAAAAATTCACGAGGCCATGGAACACCTTGTACCCATCGTTATCGAGCACGCTGTCGGCAACGCCGGCAATTCTCTGTCCCCCGTCGTCGTTATGCCCCTGCACAAGGGCGAAAAGGGCTTTATGTCCCCGAAGCAGTTCGAAACGTTTTACTGGCCGTCCTTTAAGAAGGTACTGCTCGGCATCATCGAAGAAGGCCTGGTGCCCATGCCATTCGCCGAGGGTAATTATATACCGCGTCTGGAAGTCATTCAGGACATGCCGCATGCTTCCATGGCCTGGTACTTCGAGTTCATGGACATGGCCAAAGCCAAGGCCACCGTCGGGAAAGACAACTGCATCATCGGCAACCTGCCGATATCGATTGTCGTCACCGGGACTGCCGCCGAGGTCAAGGAAGGCTGCCGCAAGCTCATCGAGGACTGCGCGCCCGGCGGCGGCTATATCCTGTCTGCTTCGGCCAGTATGGACCACGGCCGTATCGAGAACCTGCACGCCATGATGGACGCCGCTAAAGAATACGGCGTTTATAAATAGGTATATATAATTGAATTACTGGCGGTAGTCAGCCGGCGATATGATAATATATATAAGTAAGTAGTCGGGAGATATTATACCGATGGATTCCGTAGAAAACTGGTCTGAGTTGACTCCTGAGCAGAAGCGGGACGCCCGCTTCGACCGCTGGCTCGAGGGCTCCTTCATAGAGTTCAGTAGCCCGGAAGCGAAGAAACTCTACCGGGAACGCACGGCCAGGTTCATTAAGGCTATCAAGCTGGAAGAACCCGACCGCGTACCCGTCCTCCTGCCTTCCGGTTTTTTCCCGGCCTTTTACGCCGGTTATGACCTGAAAACGGTCATGTACGACTATGATAAGCTGAAAGAGGCCTACCGCAAATTCGTCGACGAGTTCGAGATGGACTCCTTCACCGGGCCGGGACTCGTCCTGCCCGGCAGGGTGCTGGAGATGACCGGGCACAGGGTGCACAAGTGGCCCGGCCGCGGGCTGCCGGATAAAACGTCCATCTACCAGTTCGTTGAAAAAGACTACATGAACGCCGACGAATATGACGCCTTCATGGAAAACCCCACCGATTTCTGGTGGCGGATTTTCCTGCCGCGTGTTGCCGGCGAGTTCGGCGCTTTTAGCAAAATGCCCCCCTTCTCCGGTATGATGGGCCTCCCCCTTGGTCAGTACGCCGCTTTCGGCGACCCGGATGTAGAGTCCGCCCTGGAACTGATGATCGCCGCCGGGAAAGAGGTCCGCAAGTGGATGGCCGCCGTCCGCGAGGCCAGCCTTTACGCGCTCGCTTCCGGGATTCCCAATGTCCGGGGCGGCGGCATGAGCGGCGTCCCCTTTGATATGATTGCCGATATGCTGCGCGGCACCCGGGGGATGGTCATGGACATGTACCGCCAGCCCGGTAAAATCCACGAGGCCATGGAAAAACTTGTCCCAATCGCTATCAGGTCGGCCGTCGCCATGGCCGATGCCAGCGGCTGCCCCGTCTGTTTCATGCCCCTGCACAAAGGCGATGAAAGCTTCATGTCGCCCGCGCAGTTCGAGGAGTTTTACTGGCCTACCTTTAAGAAGGTCCTCATGGGCATGATTAACGAAGGTATGGTGCCCTATCCCTTCGCCGAGGGCAGGTACGGCGCCCGCCTCGAGGTCATCAGCGACCTGCCGAAGGGCTTTATGATATGGAGTTTCGAGGATATCGATATGACTCGTGCTAAGGAAGCCCTTGGCGGTCACGCCTGTATCGCCGGCAACGTTCCCGCTTCCGTGATGCATGCCGGCACGCCGGAGGACGTTAAAGGGCACTGTCGTAGACTTATCGAGACCTGCGGTAAAGGCGGCGGCTACATACTTACCGGCGCCGCCGGCATGAACGAAGGCAATCCCGATAACCTGCGTGCCTTCATGGACGCCGCTAAACAATACGGAATTTACTGATAGGAGAACGAAATGGAGACCAAAGTATCTACCGAATCTAAAGAAGTTATCATTTCCTATGACCGCCCCACTGTCATCATCGGTGAGCGTATCAATCCCACCGGCAGAAAGAAGCTGACCGCGGCCCTCAAGGAAGGCGACCTTTCCATCATTAAAAAGGAAGCCGAAGTGCAGGTAGCGGCCGGCGCCGCCATTCTCGACTGCAATGTCAACGCCCAGGGCGTCGACGACGTCAAGGTGCTCCCGGAAGCCATCAGGATTATCATGGATACCGTCGATGTCCCCATCTGTATCGACAGCCCCAACCCCGACGCCCTCGAAGCCGCCTTGAAGGTCTACAAGGGTAAGCCCCTGGTCAACTCCGTCAGCGCCGAGAAGCACTCGCTGGAACGCGTCCTGCCCCTTATCAAGGAGTATGGCGCCGCCGTTATCGGCCTCGCCCAGGACGACGACGGTATCCCCAAGACTGCCGACAAGCGTGTCGAGGTCGCTCACAAGCTTTGCGAGGCCGCCGATAAAATAGGTATCCCCCGGGAAGACATCGTTATCGATGTCATGACCTACGCCATCGGCGCCGAGTCCAAGTCCGGTAAGGATGTACTGGATGCCCTCCACCGGATTCGCGCGGAGCTCGACCTCAATATGACGATGGGTGCCAGCAATATATCCTTCGGCATGCCGGACCGGGCCATTCTCAACAGCGCCTGGATTGCTATGGTCATCGAGGCCGGAGGCACCGCACTTATCGCTGACGCCGCCAGGGTCATGCCCGCCGTGCTTTCCGCCGACCTCGTGCTCGGACGCGACCGGTTTGCCCGCCGCTATATCGAGGGGCACCGCAAGCGCCAGGCTGCTCAGGCTTGACACCCCACCCTTTTGGGTCTATACTTAAAGTTGCGCCGCGGGGTAGAGCAGTGGTAGCTCGTCGGGCTCATAACCCGGAGGTCGTTGGTTCAAATCCAACCCCCGCTACCATCTTGTTTAATA
>JAFGPF010000062.1 GCA_016926115.1 Dehalococcoidales bacterium
AACGCGAGACGGACATGGAGGCTAAACAGCGCTTTGCCCGCAGTATCGCGGGTATCGATAAGAGAGAAAATCCGCTCGGTTAAGCCGGGAGAAGGAGGCGAAAGAAATGTCTTACTTTCTGAGTCCCAAGAAAATCCTGTTCGGTAAGAACATGCTGCGGAGGTTGGGCGCCGAGCTTGAAGGACGCGGCGATAAAGCCGCATTGATTACCGATAAAAACATGGTGAAGCTCAGCGGAGACCTCGTCGAGGCGGTTAAAGCCGCCGGGTACGAGGTAAAAATCTGGGACGGGGCGGAGCCGGAGCCCTCGACCAAGGGCGCCATCGAAGCCGGCAAGCTGCTGAAAGAATTCAAGCCGCAACTGGTCATCGGCTTCGGCGGAGGCTCGGTCCTGGACACCGCCAAAGCCGCCTGGGTGCTCTACGAGAACGCGGAAATTGTCCCGGAGGAGATTACCTCCGTCAACGTAAAGACGAAACTGAACCCGCAGAAGAAAGCCAGGTTCATGACCGTCCCCACCACCAGCGGTACCGGCTCGGACGTTACGTGGGCTATCGTGCTCGCGGAAGCCGCCGAACACCGCAAGGTGGGCTTTGCCAATACGGAGATAGTACCCGATATTACGTTGCTCGTCCCGGAATTCACCGCCGGTATGCCCAAGGCGCTGACCGCCAGCACCGGACTCGATGTCCTGGGGCACGCCCTTGACGGATATACCGCCCGCCAACAGACGGACTTCAGCGACGGACTATGCCTGCAGGCGATGAAGCTTGCCTTCGAGTGGCTCCCCAAGGCCTGCGCCAACGGTGAAGACCTCACGGCGAGGGAGAAAATGCAGAACGCCGCCACGATAGCCGGACTGGGTTTCGGCAACAGCAATACCTCGCTCTGCCACGCCCTGGCGCATACGCTCGGGGCGACTTTCAGCATACCTCACGGCAGGTCGGTCGGCATCGCGCTGCCCTACTCGCTGGAATACATCACATCCAACCCGCCCATCGAAGGCGCCCCCAACCCCGTGGAGAGGCTGAGTACCGCCGCCAGGTTTGCCGGATTCAAAGACGAGTCCGACCAGGCAGCTATCAAGAAGCTGATTAAAAAGCTCCGCGACCTGGCGAAGGAAACCGGCGAGCCGCTGAGTCTGAAGGAAGCCGGCATCACGGAAAAGCAGATGAACGATAACCTGGACACGCTGGTGGCTCTCGCCAGCAAGGACGTCAACATGTACTCCAGTCCCTGCGAGTGCAAGGACGAGAAGCTACGCCAGCTTTTCCTGGGTATCTGGGCCGGTAAGTAGAGGCCCGCATTTGAAATACCGAACAGAAGAGGTGCGATAATATGCCAGTTTGCCAGGCTGATGGCATCAACATCAACTATAAAGTCTACGGAGAAGGCTTCCCCCTGGTCTTGAGCCACCCCTTTTCCGCCAGCCTGGAGTTCTGGGGCGACCTCATAAAAAGCCTGCCGCCCAGGTACCGGGTCATCGCTTATGATGTCCGCGGTCACGGACTATCCTCGGCGCCGGTCGGAGAGGATAACTACCGACTGGATATCCTCGTGGCAGACCTGTATAACCTGCTGAAACACCTGGATATTAAGCAGGCCTATATCGGCGGACTTTCGCTGGGCGGCGCCATATCGGTGGGTTTCGCCGGCCGTCACCCGGATATGATGAAAGCCCTGCTCGTCTTCGATATCCACTGCGGTTTCTCCCCACCCGCCGACCCCGCTATGAAAGCCGCCATGGCTGAGGGGCGTGCCAAGGGAGAAAAGTACGCCATGGAAAGGGGCATGGCGGACTTTGCCCGGCGGCAGCTTAAGACCGGCTCCGCTTTCCCGCCCGTCCCCGACGATCCCGTACATCAGGAACAGTACGTCCAGAGAATGGCGAAGTTCCCGGTCAACGGCTACATCGGCGTCGGTCGGGCGTCTCCCTGGGAGGAAGAATGGCAGCGCGAGGTCGCGGATAAAGTCAGCGTACCCACTCTGATAACCGTCGGCAGCGACGACCTTCCCATGGTAGTTTCCGGCACCGCCGAACTGCACGAGCACATCAAGGGCTCGCGCTACGCGATTATTAGAAATTCCGTACACGAAACGGCGCGATGGCGTCCCGATGCGTTCAACCGGGTGGTCATCGACTTCCTGGAGGCGGTGGAAGCTGGCAAGCCCGTCGCGGGAGAACTAACTGTAGAATGAGATGCTGACAGCCGTCAGCAGAACTAAATAGCATGGCTGATATTTCGGTGCAAAACGGCACCCGTTTATGATAATATATAGCAAATTCTAAACCTGTGGAGGCAAAATGGTAGCGAAAAACAGCAATTCCGGAAAAGCAACCCGAGGTGATAAAAGCGTCTGCAAGGGATTGGGGTTCTGCTCGATATCAGGGGATGCCAATTCTTCTGTTATTGACGTCAAGAACGGCAAAATCATCAGGATAAGGCCGCTGCATTATGACTGGAAATACAAACCCGAGGAGTTCCGACCCTGGAAAATGGAGGCGCGCGGCCAGACCTTCGAGCCCAGCATGAAGTCGCTGATAGGTCCTTTCAGCCTTGCCTACAAGAAGCGCGCCATGTCGCCCAACCGGATTCTGTACCCGATGAAGAGGGTCGACTGGGACCCGAACGGAGAGAGAAACACGCAGAACCGTGGCAAGAGCGGTTACGTCAGAATCTCCTGGGACGAAGCCCTTGACATCATCGCCAGCGAGCTTAAGAGGGTGGTAAAGAAATACGGTCCCACCACGGTGCTTGCCCAGGCCGACGGCCACGGGGAGACCAAGACCGTGCACGCCGCCCACGGCTGCCAGAGGGCGCTGCTCGACCTCCTCGGGGGTCATACCGTACAGATGAGGAACACGGACAGCTGGGAGGGCTGGTACTGGGGCGCTAAGCACGTCTGGGGCTGTGAAGCCCTGGGACAGCAGTACCCGCTGACCAACGTTATCCCGGATATCGCCGAACATTCCGAGCTTTTACTGCACTGGGGCTGCGACCTTGAGACTACCACCTGGGGCTGGCAGGGCCAGCTTCCCAGCCGATTGGCTTACTGGTTCACGGAACTCGGCATCCACCAGGTATTCATCTGCCCCGACCTTAATTACGCGGCGGCGGTTCACGCCGATAAGTGGATACCCATCAGGCCCAACACCGATGCCGCCATGCGACTGGCGATAGCCTACGTCTGGCTCATTGAAGATACTTACGATAAAGAATATATCAAGACACACGCCGTCGGATTCGATAAATTCGCAGACTATGTCCTAGGCAAGGAAGACGGCATCCCCAAGACGCCCAAATGGGCGGAGGAAAAATGCGGCGTCCCCGCCAGGATTACCAAAGCGCTGGCACGTGAATGGGCCCAGAAAAAGACGTCAATAGCCCACGGCAACGGCGGTTCCTCCATCAGGGGCCCCTACGCCACGGAACCCGCCCGCATCGAGGTCTGCCTGCTGGGTATGCAAAGTCTGGGAAAGCCCGGCTCCCATTACATCAAGATGATCGAATGGGCTCTTTTCTTCGATAAAGGATGGATGCCCATGCCCCATTCCATGGAGATGCCGGATGTCAACGCCGCCGGACGGGGACAGCGGGTACTAAGCGACGCCGTCAAGCGCGGCATGGCTATAGACGGCGAAACGATGGACCGTCACTGGCCTGACCAGTTCATACCCAAGACCCTCATCCACGATGCTATCCTCAATCCCCCGCTGACCTGGTACGGCACCACCAGCGCCGGCTTCCCGCGTGAAGACCAGTTCGTCCAGTACAATTACCCGAAGGAGGGATGCGCCGAGATACACATGATTTGGTCCGATACGCCCTGCCTGATGACCTGCTGGAACGACAGCAACTCCATAGCCAGGGCTTACCAGAGCCCCAAGATAGAGTTCTTCCTGGTACAGCACCCCTGGATGGAGAACGACTGCCTCTTCGCTGATATTCTCCTGCCGGTCAACACCAAGTTCGAGGAAGAGGACATCGCCACGGATACCTTCAGCGGTCAGTTTACCACGGCTATGTATGAAGACATGTGCATCGAACCCAGGGGCGAGTCCAAGACGGACTACGAGGTGGTCTGCATGATTGCCGAGAAACTGGGTCTGCTCAAGGAGTACTCGCACGGTCGCTCCTTCAAGGAATGGATAAAATTCGGCTTCGATAACTCGGAGCTACCCCCCATGATCAGCTTTAAAGACCTCAAGGAGAAAGGCTATTATGTGGTGCCCACCGACCCCGACTGGAAGAAGAAACCGGTCGGTATGAGCCCCTTCGCCAACGACCCCGAGAAAAATCCCCTGCTCACGCCCAGCGGCAAGCTGGAGTACTACTCCCAGACGCTGGCGGAAAAATTCCCCGACGACGACGAAAGGCCACCGGTGCCCCACTGGATTGAAAAGGGGTCCGGTCACGATGAAGCTGTTTCCAGCGTAAGAGCCAAAAAATACCCATTGCTCATCATGTCCAACCACGGACGCTGGCGCGTGCACGCCAACCTCGACGATATCAGCTGGTTCCATGAAATCGAGACCTGTAAAGTCATCGGGGCGGACGGCTACCACTACGAGCCCATCTGGATTCACCCGTCTGATGCCGCTAAAAGAGGCATCTCCCACGGTGACGTAGTTAGCGTCTATAACGAGCGTGGCGCGGTACTCGTCGGCGCTTACGTGACGGAGAGAATCATGCCCGGCACGGTCTACGTCGACCACGGGGCGCGGTACGACCCCATAGTCGTCGGCGAACTGGACCGTGGCGGCGCCATCAACACCATTTCCCCGCACGCCGTTACCTCCAAGAACTGCGCCGGAATGGCTACCAGCGGCTACCTGGTGGAAGTAGAAGCCCTCGACCTCGACGATCTAAGGAAACAGTACCCCGAAGCCTTCAACCGGCCGTACGACAAGGCTACCGGGCAGCGCATAGAGCGGGTTATGGCTTAAAGGGCCCTTAATATTTATACAATAAAGATAGACGACGTTGCCCCATCAGGGGCAACGTCGGGTTTAGTGCTTCTTTTCTTGCGGAGTATATAGCATGATACTGATTATCGGCATAACCGGGGCTTCCGGGGCGGTGTACGGCATACGCCTGCTGGAAGTACTGTCCACCGCTAAAGACGTGGAGACGCACCTCATCATCTCGGATGTCGGGGAAGAAATCATCAGGCACGAGACCGATTGGGATTTGGAACGGGTAAAGACACTGGCGGACGCCTGCTATGACGCCGGCGATATCGGCGCCCGGCTCGCCAGCGGCTCGTTCCGGACGGACGGCATGATTATCGCCCCCTGCAGCATGAAGACCCTCTCGGCAATCGCCAACTCCTACACCGATAACCTGCT
The DNA here is from genome assembly GCA_016926115.1 of Dehalococcoidales bacterium. The sequence goes on from JAFGPF010000062.1 coordinate 5,351, forward strand.
TACCCGTGCCGCTGACACTATCCTCAAGGAAAGAAAAAGACTGGTCCTGCTGGCGCGGGAGACGCCCCTTCACCTGGGACACTTGAGAAACATGGTAAAGGTCACGGAGATGGGCGCCGTCGTCTTTCCGCCGATTCCCGCCTTCTACCACCAGCCAAAAACAATCCAGGATATGGTCGACCATACGGTCGGTAAAGTCCTGGATATATTGGATATCAAGCACGAACTCTTCAAGCGTTGGGACGGACTGGATAGTTAATCCCGATTAACCTCTAATTAACGATTCCAGCTTTTCCAGTCGACCCGCCCTTTTCCGGGTTATCAATGTAAAAGCCCGGGGAACGTCCGCCATCAGGGACCGGGACTGCTCGGCCGCATCCGTGTAGAACTTGATTATCTTATTTTCTACCTCTACCGCCTGCTGCAGCGCCGCGGCGCGGTCCGTACCGTCCTTGATTTCCGTATTCGGCGTGTATTCGTCCGGGTCTATTTTGAAAGCAAAACAGCCCTCGATGGCATCGGTGATGACCCCATAGTAGGCCCTCTCAACCTGCACTACATTTTTCTTATTTTCCTTCGCAAAAGAGAGCAGGGTCTCGGCGTCCCCGGCGTTCTGTTGCGCCAGCTTTTCGTAGAACTCCGCCGAGTCATTCTCCAGTTTCTTGGAGAAGGTAATGCCCTCCGAAGCCGTATGTAATATCATTTATAGTTAACCCCCGTTATTAGAACCACCTTTGAATGACGACCTTGCTCTCCGTGAAGAAGCGCACCGCTTCCTTGCCCTGCGTGTGCAGCACGCCGTAGAACGAGTCCTTCATACCGCTGAAGGGGAAGAACGCCATGGGCGCCACGATGCCGATGTTGATGCCCACGTTACCGCTGGTGACGTTGTACTGGTATTCCCGGGCGCTCTTGCCGCTGGTCGTGAAGATGGAATTACCGTTGCCGAACGAGTTGGCGTTGGCTATCTCAATCGCCTCGTCGAGGTCTTTCGCCCGCATGATGGACATTACCGGCCCGAAGATTTCCTCGGAACCTATTTTCATATCCGGCGTGACGTTTTCAAAGACCGTGGGGCCCAGAAAGCAGGTATCGGGAAAGTCGCCGTTGATGGTGAAGTCTTTTCTGCCGTCGAGCAGGAGCTTGGCGCCCTGCTGAATGCCGCTCTCGATATATTTAATGATTCTTTCTTTCTTCTCTTTATCACGCACCGGGCCCATCTGTACCGATTCGTCGAGTCCGTAACCGACTTTTATGCTCTTGATTTGCGTGAGAACCTTGTCCACGAAACTCTTGTAGAAGGCGTCGTCCTCGCCGACGATTACCGCGTTGGCGGCGGAAAGGCACCGCTGACCGGCGTTGCCGAAGAACGATGTCATCATCGCCGCCACGGTCCTGTCGACATCGCAGTCGGGCATGATGGTCATGAAGTTCTTGGCGCCGCACTGAGCAATGACCCGCTTACCGGTCTCCCCGCACCGTTTGTAGATAACGTCTCTCCCGGTGGGCGTCGAGCCCACGAAGGTAATACCGACGATGTCCTTGTGCTCCAGCATGCTGTTGACCACCGTCCTGCCGCCGTGCACCATGTTCCATACTCCCGGCGGGAACCCGGCTTCTTCCGCCAGTTCCGTCAGCTTGGTCTGGCTGTTGGGGACCTCGCTGGAGGGTTTCACCACCACGCAGTTCCCCGTCGCCACCGCGTACGGGACCGACCACAGCGGAATCATGAAGGGGAAGTTGAACGGCCCGATAACCCCGAACACTCCCAGCGGGGTAGGAATTACCCACTCGTCGATGCCGTGGGCGATGTCTTCGGAGAAATATCCCTGCATCAGGCTGGGCATGCCGCAGGCGACCTCCACATTTTCAATGCCGCGCCGCGTCTCTCCGCGCGATTCGTCGATGGTCTTGCCGTGTTCCTGAGTCTGTATCCGGCTGACTTCCTCGAAATTCTCTTCCAGCAGTTCCTTCAATCGGTAAAGGTACCTCGCCCTGGCTACCGGCGTTGTCCTCCGCCAGTCCGGAAACGCCGCCTTGGCGGCTTCCACGGCGGTATCGAATTCCTCACCGGTGGAGATGGGTACCTTGGCTATCGTCTTATACGTGGCGGGATTCACCACGTCGATTACCTCACCTTTGGACTCCACCCACTCGCCGTCGATGTAATTTTTAAGAGTCCTTACCTCTTTAATCGGTTCTTCCAGGAGAGCCATTTTAACTCCTCCTCATATATTTAATACGCTTTGTAGACTTATCGGGGGACTCTACATCCCGCGGATATCTTATTCATTATGCGCGAAACCCCCTTGTTAAAAGAGGGTTAAGCTGACGTCGTGTAAGGCTATTTCGGGTCGTCAAGGGTGCGGTAATAGCCGTCACCGAGGTCGTTGGGATTAAAAGTCTCCTTAAATTTACGCTGGTAACGGAAGGCTTCCGGCTGTGCCGCCGCCTCCAGTATACGATTGCGGATGTCCGGAGGAGTCGTATAGCCGTCGGTCCACCTGGCGTAATCGTTCATTTTCTCCATGCCGGGGCCCCAGCCCTTCTCCATGCCCAGCTTGGTGGCGGCATTAAAGAACGCTAGTGTCCCTTCCGTCGATGCCTTGTCGGCGGGGTCGAAGTGGGTGAAGTTCTCCCACAGCGCATGACCACCGCCGCCCATGCCGCCGATGCCTCCCATCATACCGTCACCGCCGGCAGCGACGACATTGCCTTTCTTTTCCCATTCACGCTTGAAAGCAGTTACCTGTTCCACACGCGCCGGTTCCTCCGACGTGCCGAAGTCCGGCGTGCCGCCCAGTCCGAAGGCGCCGTCATAACCGCCCCCGTAGACCAGGTTAAGGTTCTTGTGTCCCAGCCTTAACATGTAGAGAAGTGACCAGTTGTACCGGTCGGGCTCCAGCATCCCTTTGACCTTCCAGCCGCCGGTCGTTTTCAGTATATTATCGAGGGCATTGTCCTGCCACTCAATATCGCCGGGCGTCATACCCGCCAGGACAAGCTGGAAATCACGCTTCATGTCCTCGGTCATCTGCTGAATTTCCGGGTCTTCCAGCAACTCTTCGATATCGCCGAGGGTCTTGGTAGGGTCGGAGAGTATCTGGACCATGGCGCCTTTCAGGTCCCTGCCGAACATGTTGAACTGACGGTGGGCGACATAGCCGATGCCCGCATCGAAAATCAGGTAACAGGCATCAGCCCACGCCTTCCAGGAAGGAAAGCCCAGGGTATAGACCCTGATGTTGTCCGGCAGGTTCGCCTTATAAGCGGGCGGCCTCCCTTCGACCGGGAGGGGCGCCGGTCCGGGCCAGGGGTATAGCTTGATGGCGCACTTGGTGAAGACGCCCATCGCCCCGTTGGTGCCCGTCATGCCCCTTACGAGCCCTTTCAGGCTGGGACCGGGTCCGTCGCAGCAGAACCAGTCCAGCCCGGAGCCTACCGAGCCCACCCTCAGGATTTCTCCGTCGGGCATGACCCATTCCACCCCGAGTAAATTCTCATTATGATGACCCATGTAAAGGGTATCCGGTCCGAGTCCCCCCAGCGCGGTGGCGCTGGCGAGGCAGGAACAACTGGCGCCGGGCCCGTGAATGTGGGTGTTCAGTCCCACCTTCATCGCTTCCGCCTGGAGCGTCGCGCCGATGACATGGGGCTCGACCACGGCGTAATTATTCTTATCATCTATCTCCAGAATCCGGTCCATCCGTCTCATATCCAGCTGGATGGTATCATCCTCCAGGGGAAATCCCCAGGCAGACCAGAACGTGCTGGAGGGTTTAAATCTTACCTTGTACTTGTTGCATACCTTGACGATGCCCTGGACTTCTTCGACACTGCCCGGCAGCAGGACAGCGGCGCCCCTGGGCGTATACACGCGGTAATAGGGGCCGATGTGTATGGCGGTATGAGACAGCGGATACCGGTAACAGTCCAGCACCGCCGGGTCATCGCTGATATTATTTTTGCCGACGACCCCTTCTAACTCCCGATAGGCTTCTTTCGGTATTGCCATATCTCAATCCTTCCGTTATTATATTGCCTGCTTGACCAGGTCGGTAACATCAAGCACCTTCATTTTAGCGCTCGCGGCATCTATAGCATCGATAAAGTTACGCTCGCACCACGGGCAGGCACTTATAATCGCCTCGGCCCCGGTTGCCTGCGCCTCCTCGATTCTTTCCGCAGCCGTCCAGCCGGAAAAGTCGGGGTAGGTCTCTCTGGTTCCGCCGCCGGCGCCACAGCACCAGGCGTACTCCCGGTTCCTCTCCATTTCCACCAGTTCCACCCCGGGGATACTCTTGAGTACGTCCCGCGGCGGTTCATAAACGCCCCACGCGCCGTTATACCTGGGTTTCTTGGGCTCATAGACCACAATCTGGTTCTTGACCTTCTTTTCTTTTCCGTCCCAGGGCACGTACGGCTCCCCGCGCCTTCCCAGGTGGCAGGGGTCGTGGTAGGTAACCCGCATGGATACGTTCTTGCTGAATTTTATCTTGCCTTCCTTAATCAGGCGGTCGAAATACTGTACGGTATGCAGGACCTCGAACTTGGCTCCCAGCTTGGGATAAAGACGCATGAAGGTATGATAACCCTCGGCGCAGGGAGTGACCACCGTCTTTACACCCGCCTCATTCCATGCCTTGATGGTATTTTCCGCGAGACGGTTGAACTCGTCCTTATAACCCATGTCGTAGACCCTGCCCCCGCAGCAGGACTCTTTTTCTCCCATGATGCCGATGTCGACTCCGGCACTCTTCAAGATGGTTACCGCCGCCCGCGCCGTTTCCTGGAGTCCTTCGTCGTAGCTGAAGCGGCAGCCGGCGTGAAAGAGTACTTCCGCTTTTTCATCGGGGATACGCTTGACGTCCAGGCCTTTAGCCCAGTCGCCGCGGCTGGCGGCGGACTTCATCATCATGTTGTTCTCTTTGCGGATGTGTTCGACTATTTCCGTGTGCTTCGGGAGCACCTGGCCATCCTCCACCAGCCTGAATTTTAACTCGTGTATCATTTCCAGCGGTTCCAGGTTGTAGCGGCAAATCTTATCGGATACGTCACATGACCCGCAGGTCGTACACTTATAAACTACATCCTTCACTCTCTCTGAATATTGGCTCTGTCCGTTAAGGAGCGAGAGGGCGACGGCGTATCTGCCGCGCGCGGAATAACTGAGGAAATTGTTATAAGCTATACTGGGACAGCCCCTGGCGAACCTCCAGCTCTTTACCTGGTCGAACGGTATCCATTTACAGTACGAGCACTGGCTGCACCTTTCCATGTCAACTTTATAGTCTTCTAGCGCCACTTTTTATTGCCTTCTTTCTTTGTTTCTCTTGCGCTTAAAAGCACAGCTTACCCGGGTTCAATATGTTATTGGGGTCGAATATCCCCTTGAGTTTCTTTAACACCCTGGTACTCTGGGCGTCCCGCTTGTAAGCCATATCCGCCCATATACCGTAGGGTCGTGCGAAGAAAGCCCCCTGCTCGATGAGTTTTTCGCTGGCTTCTTTCAGGAGTTTCTGCATCTTTGCCGCTTCCCCGGAATCGTCCCGGTTGAACGGCATGATGAACTCGCACTGGACGTTGGAACCCTGGTGCATGGGCTGGATGTGGACGCCGATGTCGGAGGCAGGGTACCCGTTGGCTTGCGCCACCGCCTTTACGGTAGTGATGAATTCCGCAGTCCTGTTAAGGGTGGTCATGAAAATGATATCCTGGTATCCCGCCTTGTAGCCGAGTTTCCAGAAGGGCTCGCGTGATGTATTAATCAGCGCCTTAAGCGTCTCTTCGCCGCCGGCTCCCGGTACCGACGCTTCCAGCTTAAGCCCGAATTCCCCGGCTATATTAGAAACGTCTTTCTCCTGGTAAGACACCCTCTCCTCGGGGAGGATACTGCGCCCCGCTATCCCTACCAGGACAAGCCAGGGAGGCAGCTTCTCCATCAACGTCTTCACCGCGTCGGGACTGTCCCCAAGGATGTAAGCCAGGCTTGAGCTATTCACCAGCAGGAGCTCGTCGGCGTACCTGTATTTCAGCAGCCGGTAGGTAAAATCGAACAGGTCGTCGGGCTTCTGCGCCGGCACGAAGAAGAGCTTGTGCGGCGCGGGCAGTATCTCGCATTTCACCGACGCCCACGTCACGATACCCATGCTGCCTTGGGCAGCGGAAACGAACCTGTAGAAGTCCGCCTGCCCCGGACCCGTGGAACCCGCCGGAGCCTGTTTCCTCTGCCAGGCATCTTCCATCGATGACCACATGCCGGCGTCGCCGGTCACAAGCTTGTTACCGTCTCCCCAGATAATCTCGTTGCATCGCAACGGGTCGAGAGACGCCCACAGTTGCCTGGGTATCAGGGTGGGCTCCCTTTCCAGGAGGCTGGCGACTATCGACTTTCCGGCGCGCGGGGCCAGGGTCGTGGTGAGTCTCATGCCTTCCTTAGCCAGCTCCGGCTGGAGTTCGTCGTAGGTTACCCCCGGTTCAATCATCGCCACCCGGTTCCTGCGGTCGATTCTCATGATTTTTTTCATCCCGCTCAGATCGACGATGACCGCCCCGGGTACGCTGGGGACGGTATCGCCGTGGAAACGGGGCGTTCCGGAACTTACCGGCACCAGGGGGGTGGCGGTCTTGTTCGCCCACCTGACAATCGCCTGAACCTCATCGGCGTTACCGGGTTTGACAATCAACCGGGGCTTTTCAGGTTTGACGAAGCTTAAATCCCTGGAATAGGCGTCCAACGTTTCAGGGTCATCGATAACACGTTCTGCACCTACGATATTGGCCAATTCCTCTTTAATAGCCATCCTTTTTTCGCCTACTCCTTTCAGATATTTACACCAGTGTTTATAACTATTATTACGGTCTATAAAGGTCGTTTTTAACCACGTCTATCTGCATCGGGAATACTGGACTGCATCCAAATGAAAGCAAGCTGTTCAAGTATTATCAGGAAAAATGCACCAACTATGAAATTGTATACCCCGAGACTATTGTTTGTCAAACTATTTATCCCTGCCTGAAAAATCACCCGGAATCCACCTTTGAAAAGGGTTGACCTGCTTCACTTACAGGTCTATAATTCTTATTAATCTGCCAAAGCAGAAAAGGAGGTAACGACTATGAAATACAGGTTAATCATGTTAGGTCTGATTGTTATTCTGGCATTGTCAATGGGCGCCTGTCAATCGGGGACAACCGGCGACTCCACCGAGCCTGAAAAACCAAAGAGCAGTACGGATAGTTACGCCGCCGCGACATCCGTAAAATATTATACCTGCAGAGTTTTAGAGGAAACCCCGAATCTTGAGGATGACATCTCCTTCACGGCCAACAAAGGGGTCACCGTAATCCTGTGCTCCAATCAGACGACCGGCTTCCAGTGGAACGAAGAAGCCGATATCAGCGATACGTCGATAGTCGAGCAGACATCTCACACCTATACCGCCCCCACCAGTGATAAGGTCGGGGCTTCAGGCATGGAAAAATTCGTTTTCATGGGTGTCAGTCCAGGCGCAGCCACGGTAAAACTGGAATACAGCCAGCCCTGGGACGGCGGTGAAAAAGCCGTATGGACAGTCACCCTGAATATCACTATAAAATAATCAGACTTCTGGAAAAAATGAAAGATGCTGGGGAATCCTTTCGATAATCGATTCTCCAGCATCTTGTTCATCTTCCGGTATTTATCTGTCTACAGACCGTATTCCTGCCACCTCTTCTCCACCAGCTCAACGGTCTCCAGGCGGGAATCGTGGCAGTCCGGCGGAAACCTCCTCCCTCCCCATTCCTCGCGCGGCGGATGCAACTGCCAGTCCGTAGTGGCATCGATAAGCAGCTTATCAGCTACGGCAGCCCCGTACTCCAGTTCCGCCCTCAGGTCGTACGCCAGACTCACGTCGATTGGCGACCCCATATACAGGGGATATACCACCAGGTCCCGGTGGAAATTTGTCTTATTATGGAAGGCATGCAACAGCGTCGCAGGATTGCGAATATCCACGTCCTCTTCGACCACCATTATTATGTTAAAAGGATGTCCGGCGAACTTGGAGCCCCACATGGCAGCGGCTATCTGCCTTGCCTGTCCCTGATACGTCTTATGAATCTTCACGGCGGTTACCGGCCCCGACGAAACATCGAGTACCCCGGGGATTTCAGCGGCTTCAAGGATGTTCCAGAGAACCACCGACATCATGTTGCTGACCGACGCCCGGATCTCCGTAACGCCTTCCTTGGTGCCCACCAGCGAGCCGCGGAAAATGGGGTCGTTCCTGTAGGTTATACAGCTGACTTCCACCACCGGTCTCTTCCTGGCTTCCCCATAATACCCGGAGCCTTCCCCGAAAGGTCCTTCGACTTCGTAACTACTCGGGTCGGGGGACATAAATCCCTCCACCACTATCTCCGCAGCGGCGGGTACTTCGATATCGGAGGTCTCACACTTTACCAGGGGAATCGGCTCCTGCCGCAACGCCCCGGCAATGTCGTACTCGGGTCCGGTAACCGGGCTGCCTGCGGTCACTACTAAAGTCGGGTCGTACCCGTAGACGAAAGCCACGGGCATGGGCTTGCCCATCTCCCGGTACTTACTGTAGGTAATCCCCCAGTCCTTCATCGGCATCAGGAGGACGCCTATCTTATTCTTGCTCAATATCGTCCCGCGGTAAACGCCGCAGTTGTTTTGCCCCGTATCCGGGTCCCTGGTGACCGTGGCGTTAAACGTGTTGATATAACGCCCGTTATCCAGCGGGTGCCACTTGGGCACGGGTATCTGGAAGAGGTCAACGTCCTTCCCCTTGACGATGTTTTCCTTGACTGGTCCCGTTTTCACCCTCACCGGCTGCAGCGGTTTCTTCATCCTCTTTCTTATTTCTATAATCGTGTCCGCGGGGGAGGTGTCCTTGGGCAAACCCAGCATAAGGTTAACGTTGGAATGTTTGCTCAATGCGTTGGTAAACAGCTTTGTGGAAAACGTATTATCATGCCCCTTGATATTCTCAAAGAGAAGCGCCGGACCTCTCTGGACATATACCCTTCTGATAATCTGGGATATCTCGTCGTCCCAGTCCACCTTTGCGGTTACTCTTTTCAAATCGCCCTCGGCATCCAGCTGTGCCATCCATTTACGCAAGTCTCTATCTGGCATTGTCATTCCTCCTGCAATTAATAGTCTCTAGTCCGAACGACTCTATTTATACACGCCGTATTCTTTGGTAAAATCAATCATCGCCTTGAGGTTTTCGGGCTTTACTTCGTCGATTGCCGCCCCGTTAGCCATGATATAACCGCCGCCGGGGGCGCAGTTATCGATGAGTTCACGGCATGTTGCCTTAACCTCCTCCGGAGTGCCCGTAAACAACAGCGATGATGAAACGTTGCCGCCTATGCAGGCAACCTTACCCAGTATCTTCTTCGCTCTGGTCATGTCTGTCATGTCAAACGTCCATGCCGTCTTACCCTTGGGAACGTCGCTGATAATCTCCAGACGCGAGTTATAACTCCCTTCGACGAAGGGGAACGGCACGCAGCCCTCGTTAATCAAGCCAATGAAAACCTTTCTCAAGGTGGGCCAGTAATAGGTCTTGAACTGCTCCTCGGAAAGGAAGCCGTCAGCCCCTTTATGCAGCGGCATGAATACGAGGGGGTTCCCGTTCATCCTAGCCATGGACACCCCCATATTGACCATGAACGGGGTAATCACTTCCAGAGCCTGGAGGAGTTTAGCGGGCTGCCGGTACATATCCACCATTACCCCCTTGGTTCCCCGGAGGGTATCACCGAGTACGTCAAAAGGCGCCTTGGAAATGCCGCCTAGGAAGCCGGGAAACCCGGCGGCTGCCATCTCATGACTGAAACCGGCAACAACCCCCATCCACTTCATGGTTTCAGCCCCCGCCTCAGAAAGAGTCTTATAAGCAGCCTGAACATCAGGCATCGCAAACGGCATCACGAAAGACCCGAATGAACCTTCCTGGACGTTCATGGGACTCTGCAGCTTCTTCAATGGCTCCAGGGCGCCGCAGATACGGGGCAGGTAGGTGCTGGTCCAGAAATACGATGGGTCCTGAATCAGGGCATCATACTCGTCCGCCATCATGTATTCGCCTTCGACGCACTGATAGGTGCTCTCGCGCGAGACACCGTGCCCGGGCCAGGCATACAGTCTGACATCGAGAATTTCAAAAAGCCTGCCCGAACCGGCAAAAAACGCGCCGGGGTTGGCATCCGGCTCAAAGTCCAGGACGTATTTCCTGATAGCCGCGGTAAGCTTACCATAGTCATACATCATGTCCCAGGGGGTTTGCCCTGAATAATAAGCCGGGAAAAAATTAACAATGTTGAATACAGGCACTCTATCCGGGATTTCCCGTAACTGCACCGCAGCTTTTATCCGCGTCACCCTCTCCTTGTATGCCTTTTCAACCTCCGGGCTGGCAAACTCCACCCCCTGTGGTGAAAGCCATGAATCGAACATCGCCTCCTGCTTCCCATCCGATGACGACTCTACCTGTTGCTCTTCCATTTTCTCGTACCTCCTGCGCGGTTTCCGTATGGTTATCCCAACCCGGATTAATGTACCGCTGCTCTTAATATCGCCCTAAGCAGTATTAAACAGATGATGTATGCCTGTCAATTTTTCACAACCGGAATCCGGCCATTCTCCCGCCTGATAATAAAAGACTCCGGAGGGTATTTCACCTCCGGAGCCGTGCCTATTTACGTTATTGGATTGTATTTATTACTGGGTCGAGTATTTTTCCACTAGCGACTGCCAGGTAGTGATGATCTTATCAGTGGTCTCTTCGCTGATGCCCATGTCATGACACATGCTTGCCCAGGTGGGGAATGCGTAAGTCCGGGCGGCATCGTCCCAGAGAGCGGACTGTTCCGCCGTGGGAGTATTTATCTTGATGCCCGATCCTTCGATAGCCGGGGTGCTGTGTACGGTCTCATCGTACATACCCTGGGCACAGACAACCATGGCTTCTTCCCACGTCTCATCGAAGAGCGCCTGGTCTTCCGGCGGCAGCGACGCGTAGAACTCATGGCTTGTCAGGACGAGCAGCGTGCCCGCCGAGAAGGTCTGCTTCAGGATGTAGTCGCAGAGGTCGAACATGTTGTAGGGGCCTATCATGGCATAGGTCATGATGGCGGCGTCGGTAACGCCTTTCTGCATATTGTCATATGCCTGCGGGGGAATCTGGAAGACGCCGGCAGCGCCGAAAGCGGACATCATATCCGCCAGGGCGCCCAGCGCACCGCCGACCTTCAAGCCTTCAAGGTCTTCCGGTACGAATACTTCCTTATTGGCGGAGATTAAGTAACCCGGGTCGATTTCAATAGGTGCAATCACGTGATAGTCTTCGAATTCCGCCGCGATTTCCGGCAGCTGGTAGAATTCCTGAAGAGCATCGAATGATGCCAGAAATTCTTCAAAGGCTACTCCCTTCTTGTGGAAGGAAAGGGTGGGGAGACCGGTAACCGAAGCCAGCGGGAAGCTTGCCATCTGGCTGCCGGTGGAAGTCATGTTAACTTCCACGACGCCGGCTTTTACCGCATCCAGCGAGCCTTCATCCTCTATCAGGGATGAAAATCCGTAGGTCTCGACGACATAGCGGCCGTTCGAGCGTGCCTCGAACTCATCCGCCCACCACTCGAAGCCAACACCTACCGCCGAGAACGGGGGCATGGTATAGTTGAATTTAATTACGCGTGCCTCCGGTTCCGGTTCGGGTTCAGGCTCAGGTGCGGGGGCCGGCTCAGGCTCAGGCTCAGGTGCGGGAGCCGGCTCGGGCTCCGGCGCCGGTGCGGGTTCGGGCTCCGGCGCTGGTGTGGGTTCCGGCGTGGGTTCCGGTTCCGGCTCGGCGCAAGCACCCAGCAGAAGCGAAGCCAGCAGGACCACGGTCAGTATTGCAACCATCCAGTGAATTTTCTTCATTTTTCCTCCTTTGTAGTTAAATCAGAATATAAAAATAGCGGTTTACCCGACTACATACTTACACTACAACACCTCCTTATGTAATATTTTTAAATAAAGCATATATTAACATGCAGAATAATTCAACGTGTTAAGTTAATTCACACTTTATAATTATTTCCTACTTCTGTCAACCCCTATTTAACTTCAACAGTCAATAATTTAAAAATACCGGACAAATACACTCCGCCGCGAGTTAATTTACGGCAATTTTTGGAACCCAGAACTATATTTTTACGGAGGTCTTGCGTATTTTTTTTTAGGGGTGTATAATTGCCTCAATCAATCGATTTATGCACTTTCACAGATATAAAACGATGTATATAAGCGCATAAAAAAATAATAAAAATTCAACTATTACCTTACTGATATATCTAAAGTGGACAGTTGAATATTTCCAATGTATATAGTATATTAAGGTTATCATTTAATATTTTATAGTACACCGTACTCTAACCGTCCGATACCGAGTTGTATAGGGGGTAATTTGCAGGAGCAAGAAGAGCGAGTATTATTACGGTGTGGTAAACCGATTATGAAAGTCAGCCGTATTATGGCGGTTATAGCGGCCGTAGTACTGGGAATCATGATGATACTCACAGTTGCCGATGTATGCGGTCGTAACTTTTTCCTCAGACCGATTGAAGGTACCTACGAACTCGTGGGTATTATGCTGGTTATCGCCGCTTCCCTGGGAATCGGCTACTGCCAGCTAAACCTGGGAAACATCAGGATTACGGTAATTTCCGACGTCTTGCCTCCCAGAGGTCAAAATATTATATTACTCGTCGCCTATATCATCGCCGCCGTCTGCTGCGGCATGATTTGCTGGCAGAGCGGGATACGGGCCTGGGACTACATTTTCAAGCAGTTCGGCGGCATGATCGTCACGTTAAGAGTACCGCTGTGGCCCTTTATGATGCTGCTGGCAGTAGGCTTTGGCTGGGCGTGCTTGATATTCTTATTCGATATTTATCTAACCGGCAAAGAGGTATTCAAGCGTGGGTCAAACTGAGATAGGTTTAATAGGCATAGCCGCCGTCCTGATAATCCTGATAATGGGAGTCCACGTAGGTTTTGGCCTGATTATCGTCGGCTTTATAGGATACGGAGTCCTTAACGGATTTCACGGCGCCATTGCCAATCTTGCCATACTAACGTTTTCCCGGCTTAACGATTACCATTTTGCCGTGCTGCCCCTCTTCCTCCTCATGGGCTCATTCGTCGCCAACAGCGGCATAGGCAGGGAGGCATACCAGATGGCGCGCGCCTGGCTCGGGCAGCTTAAAGGCGGCCTGGCTATGGCGACGGTCTTTGCCTGCGCCCTTATTGCCGCCTGCGCCGGTACCAGCGGCGTCGGGGCGATACTTATGGGCCAGGTTGCCTACCCGGAAATGAAAAAACTCGGGTACAGTAAAACGATGTCCGCCGGCTGCATCGCTGCCGGGGGCACGATGGGGATTCTAATACCGCCGAGCATGGGTTTCGTGCTCATCGGCATCCTCACGGAGTTGTCAATCGGCAAACTCTTCATGGCAGGGATAATACCCGGTATTCTCGAGGCTGTATTCTACGTAATTACCATTATGCTCATGTGCCGGATTAATCCCAAGCTGGCTCCTTCGGAGGTAAAAACCACCTGGAAAGAAAAGGTGTTCTCCATCAAGCTGACCTGGCCGGTATTTCTCTTGTTCATACTGATAATGGGTGGTATTTACGGCGGAATCTTCACCCCGACGGAAGCAGGCGGCATCGGAGCCTTCGGGGCGCTGATTATAGGCCTCGCCAAGCGGCAGTTAGGCCTCCAGGGTATCTGGGAATCGCTGATGGAATGTGCCAGACTGGTCGGCATGATTGTCGTCATGCTGGTCGGCGCCTACATGTTCAACGCCTTCCTGGCTACTACCCAGATTCCGACCACCATCAGCGAATTTATCTCCGGACTGCCGGTACCTCCCATGGTTATCCTGATTGCCATTATCATCTTTTATATCATATGCGGCATGTTCTTTGACGTTCTCGCCGTGCTGATACTTACCATTCCCATCATATACCCCCTGGTGGAATCGTTGGGGTTCGACCTCATTTGGTACAGCGTAATCATGGTAAGAATCATCGAAATAGGTCAGATAACGCCGCCTTTCGGCATCAACCTGTTTATCCTTACGGGCGTGATTAACGAGCCCCTCGGAGTCCTTTACCGCGGTATTATACCTTTTGTCATTGCCGACATATGCCACGTAGCCCTGCTGGTGGCGGTGCCTTCGCTGAGTACTTTCCTGCCCAGCCTGATGTGACCCGTTATTATCTCAATAGATGCGTGCCTTTAAACATAAATCCCCCCCTTGATTATTCGGTCACGGGGGATTTTACTTTGTTTGTGGTCAGGTTGATAGCAGCGCCCATCACTAGTAGAATGTATGTATACATTTTTACCGACTCATAAAGGAGCAAATTATGGCACGAGGTTACATGGAAAAACTCCTGTTTGTGAATCTCTCCAGCGGCGAGATTAAAGAGGAACCGCTCGAAGAAGATATGTGCCGTGACTTCGTCGGCTGCTACGGCATCGGTGCCATGATTCTCTACAATCTTCAAAGGGGCGGAGTTGACCCGCTGGGACCGGAAAATACCCTGGGGCTGATTACCGGCCCGCTTACCGGCACTCCGGCCATCACCGGCTGCCGTATTGCCGTGGTGGGAAAATCACCCCTGACGGGCGGCTGGGGAGATTCCAATGCAGGGGGATTCTTCGGGCCTAACCTGAAATTCTCCGGTTATGACGGTGTATTTATCACCGGCACTTCCGAAAAGCCCGCTTACCTCATTATAGATAACGGCAAAGCGGAAATAAGGGACGCCTCTCATCTCTGGGGAAAGAGCACGTTCGAAACGGACGATACGCTTCAGGCGGAGTGCGGCAAGACCGCCCGGGTACTCAGCATCGGACCAGCCGGGGAGAAACGCTCCCTGATAGCCTGTATGATGAACGCCGGTGGAGACGCCGCCGGGCGCTCGGGGATGGGAGCTGTCATGGGCTCCAAGATGCTCAAGGCGGTGGTGGTCAGGGGCAATATGAAGGTAGACATCGCCGACCCCGGTGCAGCCGATAAATTAAGACAGGAACACATGAAGGAAATTAAAGAATCCGGGGTGGAGATGTTTCACCACTACGGTACTGGCATCCATACCGACGAATCGGTGCACAGCGGCGATACGCCGGTGAAAAACTGGGGAGGAGTCGGCGTTATTGAACTACCGGACGTCTCACCCCTCAACAAGGACATCATGGATGCCAACGTGGCGAGGCGCATGGGCTGCTGGCGCTGTCCGGTCGCCTGCAAGGCGGGACTCAAAGAAGGAAACGGCGATTATAAATACCCGGCGGGTACTCACCGCCCGGAGTACGAGACCGCCGCCGCCTTCGGGGCGATGTGCTGCAACAACAACCCCGAGGCGATTGCCATGGCGACCCATATCTGCAACAGCTACGGACTGGACACCATATCCACCGGCACCATCGTCGCCTTCGCCATGGAATGCTACGAGCACGGCATTATCACCAAAAAGGATACGGACGGAATCGAGCTTACCTGGGGCAACCACCGCGCCATGATTGCCATGACGGAGAAGATAGCCCGTCGCGAAGGCTTCGGCGCCGCCCTCGCCGACGGTGTCAGGTTCGCCGCCGGGAGAATCGGCAAAGGAGCCGAGGAGTTCGCGGTACAAATCGGCGGGCAGGAACTGGGCTTGCACGACTGTAAATTCGACTTCCCGTTCTTCCGTGGCAAGCCGACCGCCGCCCGCTATCAGATGGACGCCACCCCCGGTCGCCACACCGCAGGCTTCGGACCCAGTCAGTTCGAAGACCACGTCCTCAGCGCCTCGGGACTCTGCCTGCACAGCGATACCCTCGTGCCCGACCCCGGCAGGTATATCAGGGGCTACCTGGCCGCCATTACCGGCTGGGACTACCCGCAGGAAAAGATAATGGAATGTGGGGAAAGGATTGCCAATATCCGGCACCTGTTCACCCTGCGGGAAGGCATTAATCCCCGCGAGCTCAAGGTGCACGGCAGGATAATCGGACGCCCCCCGTTTACGGAGGGACCCCTGGCGGGGGTGACATCGGACATCGATAAAGAGATAAACGAGAACCTCGACGCACTGGACTGGGACCGGGTAACGACGAAACCGAGCCGGCAAAAACTGCTGGAACTCGGCATGGGCGATATCGCCCGGGAACTCTGGTAAAATAATAAGTACTCCTGAAACAGGAACTATTCCATACCTCTAGACTAGAAGGGAGATAACACGATGAAAAGCCTCGAAGGCAAGGTCGCCATGGTTACGGGAGCCGCCAGCAAGAGGGGCATGGGACACGCCGTCGCCGCGCGGCTGGCAGCGGAAGGAGCTAACGTAATCGTTCTGGATAAGTTCGCCACGCCGAAGAGTATCTGGCCCGGCGATGAGGACTGGAGCGGACTTGATGCGGTGGTCGATGAAATAAAAGCGCAGGGCAGGCAGGGACTGGCGGCGGTCGCGGATATCAGCGACAGTAAAGCAGTGGACGCCGCCGTGGCGGCAGCCATCAAAAAGTTCGGGAAGATAGACATCCTGGTGCACTGCGGCGGCATACGCGGCTCGATGACCACACCCATCATAGAACTCTCCGAAGAAGAATGGCAGGATATCCTCGATATCAACCTCACCGGCTCGTTTCTCATTTCCAGAGCCGTGGCTAAAACCATGGTGCCGGACGGAGAAGGCAAGAAGATTGTGCTCATCGGCTCAATGGCTGCCCTGAAAGGGTACGCCGGCAGCGCCGGATACTGCGCCTCCAAGCACGGAATCCTAGGACTGGGCAGGACGCTTGCCGCCGAACTGGCGCAATATAAGATAAACGTTAATATCATCAATCCCGGCGGGTTCGACACGAATCTGCGGGACACGGAAATCATCAAGCGCGCTAAAACCGAGGGCATCAGCCTGGAAGAAGCCATAGAACAGGAGTCCCACAAGACGGGCCCCGGTCCCGGCATACCGCTGGGCAGGCTCGGCAAGCCCGAGGAAATAGCCGACCTCGTCTTTTTCCTGGTCTCCGACCAGTCCAAGTACATCACCGGCGAGGCCATCCTCATCGGGGGCGGAATTACCTGAATAAAGAAAGGCATTTATAAAGCATGCAATCTGGATCAACGGACTTCTGGAAATACCTTTTTTCCCCTCAATCCATTGCCGTCATCGGGGCGTCCAACTCGCCGGGCTCCTGGGGCAACAACGCCATGAAAGGCTTGCTCGGTAACAAAAAAAGACGCGTTTACCCGGTAAACCCCAACTCCCCCGAAGTCCTCAATATCAAGGCGTATAAAAGCGTGACCGACGTACCGGATGAAGTGGACCTGGCGGTAATCGTCGTCTCGGCGGAGCTGGTCCCCGGGGTGATGCGCCAGTGCGTCTCGAAAGGTGTCAGGTCCGCCGTCGTCATTTCCGCCGGATTCGGGGAAACGGGAGAAGAAGGACGGAAACTGGAAGCCGAAACGGCTCAAATCGCCCGCCGCGGAGGCCTGCGCTTCATCGGGCCCAACACCATGGGACACGCCGATACGCGCACCGGGCTGTCCACCTACGGACAGACGTGGAAAATCCCGTCGGGCAATACCGCCGTCCTGGCACAGAGCGGCAATATGTGCCTCAAGATTGTCCGTAACCTTATGGGGGCGGGGGTGGGTTTCAGCAAATATATCAGCACCGGCAACGAAGCCGACCTGCACATGGAGGACTACCTGGAGCTGTTGAAAGACGACGATAATACCAGGGTAATCGCCGCTTATATCGAAGGACTGCGGGAAGGCAGGCGCTTCCTGCGACTCGCTAAAGAGATAACGGCACACAAGCCGATAGTCGTCGTCAAGGCGGGGAGCACGGAGGAGTCCGCCCGGGCGGTCATGTCCCATACCGGCGCGCTGGCCGGGGCGGACGAAGTCTACACCGCCGCCTTCAAACAGACGGGTGTGATACGGGTGGACGACGACGACGAACTGTGCGACGTGGTTTACGCGCTGGTCAATTGCCCCCTGCCCCGCGATAACCGGGTAGGGATACTAACCATCGGGGGCGGACCGGGCGCGCTGACCGCCGAGACGTGCGAGAAGGAAGGACTACGGTTAGGTCAACTCGAAGAATCGACGATTAAGCGACTGGACAAGTTTCTCCCCCCGCGGTGGTCGCGCCGGAACCCGGTCGATATGGCCGGACCCGCCACCTCCGATTTCGGGGCGATAGCCGACCTGCTCATGGCGCTGCTCGAGGACGCCAATATCGACGTTGTCTTCCTGCTGGCGCCGATAATCATGGACAGGATGCTGCTGACCGACCGCATGGGACTCAACGAGGCGCAGATTAAGGCTATCCGTAAAAAAGAAGAAAAGAACCTGGAACAAATCAGGGAGAAATCTGTAAAATACGGCAAGCCGGTGTTCCTGCTGTGGCAGTCCCGCGACGTCAGCCCCGACCCGACGGTATCCGCCCTCTTCCGAAAGTCGAAAATCCTGGTACAGGGCAACGCCCGCCGCGCCGCCCGGATATTGAGTCACCTCTCCTGGTACAAACGGTACCTCGACGCGACTAAAGATGAATAATCAGGCTTTCTTCCGACCCGTCCTGATTACTCCTTCCGCTTCCATCCCTGCGATATCCTCCGCTGAGTAACCCAGTCCGGTCAATATTTCAGCGGTGTGCTGTCCCAGCATCGGCGAGGGTCCCTGGGGTTGCCCCGGGGTCTTTTTAAGCTTTACCGGAATCCCCAGCATCTTAACCTCGCCGCGGGTCGGGTGCTGCGCGGTGTAAATCATGTTATTTTCTTTCAGCTGTGGATTGGCGCAGGCCTCTTTGTAAGTCAGGCACGGGTCGCAGCGCATCCTCGCCTCGCGGAATATCTGCTGCCACTCGGCGCGCGTCTTCTTGCTGAATGCCTCGTCCAGCAGCCGCCCGATTTCCTCCCGGTTCTCGTGCCGGGCTTCATCGGTCTTGAATTTGGGGTCGTCCGCCAGATGCTCCACGCCCACCACCCTGCAGAAATCGGGCCACATGGGACCCGTCCCGAATATCGTCAGCACGTCCCCGTCCCTGGCGCGGAAGGGCCCGAAGGGCGGCGTGCCGTAGCCCCGCCCCGCTTTGTATGGCATCCTCTCGCCCGTCAGGTATTCGGCGAACCCGCTGAACTGTAAATAAAGGGCCGCATTCAGGTTATTCACGGTAATCGCCTGCCCCTCCCCGGTACGCTCCCGCACGTATAAAGCCGTCATTATGGAATACGCCACCAGCATCCCGCCGACGTGGTCGCAGGCGGGGAAGGGCAGCATCGAAGGCGCCCCGCCGGGGTATCCCATCACGCTGACCATGCCGGACATCGCCTGGCTCCACATGTCGCCGCCGGCGCGGTGGGCAACGGGACCCGTTTCCCCGTAGCCGGAAAACGAGCAGTAGATGACCTTCGGGTTGATTTTACTTATATCTTCGTAGCCGATGCCGAGTCTCTCCGCTACGCCGGGACGGAAGCTCTGTAAAATGACATCGGCGTCTTTCGCCAGCTTCAGGACGATTTCCTTCCCCTTCTCCATCCGGACGTCGATGGCCAGGTCCTTCTTGCCGCGGTTAAAAGCCATCCACGAGGCTGTATCCGGCATCTTGTCGACGATGCTGGTATCGAGTTTATCGTCCATGCCGGCGGGCAGACCCAGTCGCTGCGCCTCCCCCTGCACCCTCTCCACCTTGATTACCTCCGCGCCCATGTCCGCCAGCATCGTCCCGCCGAACGGCGCCGCCACGGCGATACTGAAGTCCAGTATTTTTACACCTTCCAGAGGACTGCTCATTGCCTGCCTCCTATCTCAGCCCAGTAGCTCGATTAATTGCCTGATGTCGCTTAGCTGCTCGAGTTTCTTAATCCGTGCTATCACTTCGTCGACCTGCTTATCAGCCAGCGGTTTTATCGCCAAAGAAGCGCAGTCCCGGAACTTCCTCTCGTAGGCGCTGAAAGGCAGCTGTCCGGAACCGCCCGCGGGACCGCCCGCCTGCCCGACGTATGTCTGCCCCTCTTGCGTCGTCACCCCGATTTTCGCCGGGTCCATCCCCTTCGTACTTTTAAGCTGGTCGTCTTCTTCTACGCGTATTCTACCTGAAATATCCAGAATATCAGAGCTTTTGATAGCTTCCTCGGTAAACTCGCCGATTCCCGCCCGTCCGCGTGCGAAGACCGCCGCCACCGCCCAGGGTATGCTGAACTGGGAATCGACCGGATTTTCGGGTCGGCTCCTCTTCCCGAGCGGATGCAGCAGGAAATATTCTTTATCTTTACAAAAAACAGTAATTTCTTTTACGTCTTCGGGTTTGATTTTATGTTTATCAACCAGAGCCAGCGCCGCGTCGACATAGCTGTGCGTGCCCTTGCAGCAGGGATACAGCTTCATGGCGACGTGCATCCCGGCGTACGTCTTGCCGAGGTCCTTCGTGAGGGGCACGGGGTCGTACTCTCCCCGGTGGTAAAGGTTGTACAGCCCCACCTCTCCTTCGAGGCTTTCTTTCGCCCCGGTAATCCCCTTTTCCGCCATCAGCGCCGCCACAATTCCGCCCCTTGCGGAAAAACCCGGACCCATTCGCTTGGTCAGGGCGCCTTCGGTGACGCACTGTCCGTTGCCGCTGCACTGGTGGTAGGCGATTCCCAGGGCATTAATGATTTTTTCTTCATCGAGCCCCAGCAGCCTTCCGGCGACCCCCGCGGCGGCAAGATAGCCGTATAAAGCCGTCAGGTGCCAGCCCGCCCCCGGGTGACCACCCACCGGCGCTGTCTTCAGCCCCGACCGGAAAGCCTGGCCCAGCCTGCCCATCATGTCGGTGCCAAGGGCGACCGCCGCGATAAACTCGCGACCGCTAACTTTGCCCTGCCGTTCGGCGACCGCCAGGCAGGTCGGTACGATTATCACCGAGGGATGCGTGGGACCGTCGCCGGTATCGTCGTAGTCCAGGGCATGCCCCATGGTGGCGTTCACCTGCGCGGCATTGGGCGCGGGGACTTTATTCCCGAAGCAGAGCACCGTGCTTTCCTCTTTGCCGCCCCACTCCCCGATTATTTCCGCCAGTTCTCTGACGCCGGGACGCGAAGAGCCACCCAGCGCTACCCCCAGGATATCCAGGACTTGTTTCCTGGTTATCTCCACGACATCCGGGGGGATATCACCGTACTTCACGGTTGCCAGGTTCTTTGCCAGTGCGTAAGCAGCGTCCATTATCCCGCCCCCGATTATTTATCCAGTTGCTCGTAGTATTTATTACGCGCGTGTATGGCTTCCCTGACACCCATGTCCCGCCGCGCCTTGAAGAAGTTGAACTCGTCTTCCTCAAAATGGATATTGGTCCCCATGGTATGCATCATCCAGTGATTGGTAAAACCCTCGGTAATACCCAGGGCATCGCAGGCAAGTTGCTTGGATGCCTTGCCCATGGCGATGCCGTC
>JAFGPF010000063.1 GCA_016926115.1 Dehalococcoidales bacterium
CCCCATTCGTCGGGGTCGTCTGAAATCAGGCGGTAACTGCCGCCGGTTATTTCGATGGTATAGTCTTCGGCGGAGCCGCCTTCAATCGTAAACATAACCACACCGGTCTCGATGCTGAGAACCTGGTATTCAGGGGATTGCTCAGCCTCAAGCGAGTCAGCCATATAGACTTTCATGTTGATGTACTGGTAAGCCTTGAGGAGCGAGGCGGTGTTGGTCAGGTATACTTTAATAAGCATGTCGCCGGTAAAGTCCTCGTGCGGGTTGATGTCGAAAAGGTCGCCGGCGGGGACTTCACCCTGGGTATTGGAGAATTCATAATTAACCAGGACATAGACCTGAGTACAGATGGCAGGTTTACTCTTGCTGTTACCCCTCAAGGTAACGCCTGCCTGTAAGGAGTTAACCTCCTCCCATGTCCAGGACTCACCGGTGGCGGGATTGAGAGGTAATGCCCATGACTCGGTGGTAAACTCCATGCCGGAGTGAGTTATGGTAGGTCCCGAGTGAGCCTCGCCGTTTGTCTGAATTTCCGCAATAGCTCTTACGGTATAATCACCACCGGCGGCGAACCGGAAGTAAACGGAAATTCCAGTGATAGTTTCACTGCCGCCGGCCCCGGTATAATCGTTGAGGCTATAAAGGTCTTTCTCCCAGTTCTTGGAACCTTGAGTGGATACATAAGTGCCACCGTCGTCGGGGTTGGGCTGGTCATCCACTTTATCCCAGTGCTCGCCGGAAGCGGGGTACTGGGTGGGTAACTCGGTAGCATCGCCAGCAGCATCCGGTACCAGTTTTTCGGAATTGGACTCGCCCTCGGGCAGGATGCTGTTCCAGTTCGGTTGAGATTCGGACGGCTGGTAAGTGACCCAGACGTCTTCAGACATGGTAGCATCCAGTGTTGTCGTGCCGGTATTGGTGTAAGTGTAAGCGAAGGTACCGGTGGTCAACACCAGGGCGAGTAACACCATTCCTGTAAATACCAGTTTCTTTCTCATTTTCCTAACTTCATTCCGTACTGCTTGACGATTTTCAGGTTAAGTTATTCCTTTCGGGCGGGTAGGGTGGCGGTGCTTGGACCTGCCACCCTACCACATTACTTATACTTTATTACCTCTGCGCGACTTCACAGAACAGTTCCGGAGCAGCGGAGCCACCCCAGGCACCGAGACCCTTGGCATGGGTGATGTAGAAGCCGTCCTTGACCCTGACGGTCATGTTGGCCGTAGAAACCGAGGGGAAGAGGTCTACCGAACCGTTGTTCAGACTGAGCATCGTCCAGGTAGCGCCGTTGCCGGCACTGATATCAAGGTTGGTGCCATTATCCGAGTAAACCAGTTCAATCTGCATGACGAGCAGGCGGTAGCGCTGCGCCAGGTCGCCGGCATTACCGATGCCGACGCTGATGGTCAGGTCGCCGGCGTAGCCAGGTGCCGGTTGAACGTTGAACAGGTCGCCGGAGGAGATGTCGCCCTTGAAGAAGCCATGAGCGGTCCAGCCGGTTACGGTGTTGTTCACCGAAACATCGGCAAAGTTGTAGTCGGTGGTGGTAGCGCTGATGGTGGTGGTGGAGTTTATCCAGCCGTAGGCGAACACGCTGCCGGTTACCGCGAGAGCCAGGAGCAGAGCGCCAACGAGATAGGCACCCTTGCCTCTGGAGACGGCGAAAGTAAGTTTGTCGTCGTCATTGAGTACCGTATCAAGTTCGGCACCCGCTTTGACCTTGCCGCCATTCAGCCTTGCTTTGGCTTTATCCGGGATACCAAATTCAGACTGGAAATGCTCGCGCGCCTCGCTGACTGTATGACCCGCCAGATCGGTTACTTCATATTGGTCACCATATCTAATTTCGACCATTGTTTTGATTCCTCCTTAGTGTTAGTTAGTTAAAGTTTGACTGTTTTTATACCTTTAAAGTGGGTGGTTCTCCTGCCTGCCCGGACAGCCGGAGCACCAACCATCTTGTTTTTTTCTTCATTTACATACGCTGCCTCCCTTTCACACGTTATTGCCGTATTTCAGGCCAGTTCACCTATAAAGGACTTTAGTCTATCCATCAGGTTATCTTTAAATTCGTTAAATTCAGTCCTGGTAATATAATTATTGGAAGCCAGGTCTTTTTTACCGGCGCCCGCGATGATGGCAGGCAGACCTTTCTGGGCGGCTTCGATTACCGCTCTTGCCTGTTCGTTGCTTATCAATTTGTTGAGGATGAGTCTCAGGTTACGCCGGATGGTTTCCTCGGTGATGTCCAGTTTCTCGGCGACCTGCTCGATGGTATGGCCCGCGACGATAGTGGAGAGGACCTGGGTTTCCTTGGCGGTGAGAGTGGCGAGCAGGTTATCCAGTTGCTCATTGAGAGCGGTCAGTTCTTCGAACTCGGCAAGCACCAGCGAGGCGACTCCCGGGAGCAGCATTTCTTCCATGCAGGGGAAACTACCCTGGGCGACTACCCTGATAA
The DNA here is from genome assembly GCA_016926115.1 of Dehalococcoidales bacterium. The sequence goes on from JAFGPF010000063.1 coordinate 2,462, forward strand.
CATCCAGGAGATATTCCGGGTCGGTATCCTTGGTGATACAGGCGCTGGCCCCGTTTTTCATGGCGGCAAACAGCTTGTCTTCATCTTTATGCTCCAGGGTCAGGATAACCGATATCGAGGGGAAATTACGCTTGATGCGGCGGGTAATATCTGCGCCGCTGGCTTTGGCATCCTTCATGCTGAGGATGGCTATATTGGGCGGATTGGACTCGATAAGAGTGAAAGCCTCCTGGTTACTGGTGGTCTCGCCAATAACCTCAAAATCGTCCTCGCCGGAGAGAATGAAATGTATCCCTTCCCGGAAGAGAACCTGCGGATCTGAGAGAAATACCTTAACTTTATCCATCTTTATGTTTTTCTGGAGAGTCCTAGTACTTTTTAGCTATTTCCATTGTGACATAGGAACATAAAGATGCGTCTAAGAAACATAAAGATTTCATAAAGATGTCGTAAACTTTTAGTAAAGAATACGGGGGGTATTTTGAGGCGAGGTTGGGGGGCAGACGGGGGGGATGAAAAACAGGCGGGAGGCGACTAATTTCCGGAGGGCCGGATGAACTTGTAGCCAATGCCGTGTTCGGTGACGATAACGGAGGGCGATTCAGCGTCGTCTTCCAGTTTTTGCCGGAGGTGCTGGATATGGACGCGGAGCAGGTCCCTGGCGTCGACGTAGGTATCTCCCCAGACCTTGGTCAGCAGACTTTCATGGGAGAGGATGCGGCCCTCGTTCCTGATGAGGTAGTAAAGGAGTTTCCTTTCGGTAGAGGTCAGTTTTATCGGCTCTCCGCTTATGGTGACTTCGTTGCGGTTGAAGTCGACGGACAGCTTGCCGCTGGTAAAGGGGCGCTCCTCGTCGGTAACATTCAGTCCCTGGGCGCGGCGGAGCACCGCCTGCACGCGGGCAATCAGCTCGATGTGGCTGAACGGCTTGGTAATGTAATCATCGGCCCCGAGTTCCAGTCCCTTGGCGACGTCGGTGTCTTCTCCGCGTACGGTCAGCATGAGCACCGGGACATCGGCAAAGCGCCTTATCTCTTTAAGTACCTGGTAGCCGTCCATATCCGGCAAGCCGATATCCAGGATAACCACGTCCGGGCTCTCGCTTTCCACGAGTTCAACGCCGTCACGGCCGTTAGCGGCGGATATTACCGTGGTGCCGCTCCAGCGCAGCTGGAAGCAGAGGGAGACAACTTCGATAATTCCGGGGTCATCTTCAATAACCAGAACCTTCATAGCGCTCCTTTATCAATCACATGGACCTGGCAGCGGCCTGGCGGGGTATGAAGAAGGAGAAGGTGCTGCCCATCCCTTTCTCGCTGTCCACCCAGATACGTCCGCCGTGAAGCTCGACAACCTGCTTGGACAGGGCGAGCCCCAGGCCAAGTCCCGGGTGGCGCTGCCTGTCCGAACTGAGGCGACTGTACGGCTTAAACAACCTGTCCTGCTCTTCTTTGGCGATGCCGATACCGTCGTCGTGCACGCTTATCACCAGGCCGGTATCCTCTTTAGCCACCTTTACCAGAATATTGCCGCCACTGGGGGTAAACTTGGCGGCGTTGGTCAGGAGATTGAGCAATACCTGCTCCAGCCTCTGCCCGTCCCCCTGTATGATGGGAATGGCATCGGCGAATTCCGTTTTGATATTCTGCTGCTTGTTCCGGGTTATCGGGCTTATCTGCATGCAGGTGCCGAGGATAAGTGATTTCATGTCCACGGGCTCGATTTGTAGCTGGAGTCTGCCGCTGCCCGTCTTGACGATATCGAGGAGCTCGGCGAGTCTTGTTTCCAGGGTATTGGAGTTCTGGATAATGGTCTGAATTAATTTTTGATTTGACTGGTCGCTGGTGTTTTCCAGTTCTTCAGCCAGCAGTCCGGCGGCGGCGATAATCGAAGTCAGGGGGGTCTTAAGTTCATGGCTGAGGGTATCGATAAACCTCAGCCATTCCTCTTCTTTGGTTTCCATAGGAATTTTTTTACCTGTGCCTTTATCCGGATGCGTTAGGGTTTAATTAAATGTAGCACTTTTTTAACTACGTATCAAGTGACCGCAGTATGCCGGGACTAAAGGGCTATTCCTATACCAGAGAACGATATTCAAACCGGATAGGAGCAGGTTTTACTTGGAAATTCCCTTGGCGATACTCTTCAGGAGACTCAATATACCGATGACAGAGCGCTGCACTTCGGGGGACTCTTCCGCGAGCATCCTGGCGACGTAGGGGTCCAGCTGACGACTGCTGTAGCGCGAGCCGCTTTCCTCGGCGACGCCGGGGGTCTGGGGAGAGAGAAAGCCTGCCAGCGTAAAAAGCTCGTCTTCGTCAAAACCCAGCGGCTTGGCGATTTTGCGCAAAATGCGCGCCGACGGGAAGCGTTCTCCCCTCTCGATGCGTCCCAGGTGCGAAGAGGATACTTTCGATTCTGCGGCGAGTTCCTGTAGCGTTAACGGTATCGTTATTCTCTGCTGCTTTAATATTTTACCCAGGTCATTATTCGCGTAGTTCATGGACTATATTATAATTTGCCAATTGGCAAATGTCAACCCTTATATACTTTTTAATTAGTATACCTGTCCATATTTTGGCTATTAGTATTAAATTGACATTTTCTTGACGGGCAGATACGGTGACCGATATAATTATGGTGTTCATAAGGGTACCGGAAAAACGTTATAAAGCTGAGAGGCGTTTCACCGCGGATAGCGCGCCCCGGCTTTTTACTGTGTTTGGGGGTATTAACGGGAAAAATGGTGAAAACTTACGACGTAATCATCATCGGGGGTGGACCCGCCGGTATCTTCACGGCGCTGGAACTTACACAGTCGGAAAACCTGAAGGTACTGCTCATAGAGAAGGGGAAGGATATCAGCCAGCGCCGCTGTCCGGTAAGGGATACGGGCGGTACCTGCGTGGAATGCCAGCCGTGCAACCTTGTCTGCGGACTGGGTGGGGCGGGGGCTTTCAGCGACGGCAAGCTGGTGCTTTCCTCGGAGGTGGGGGGACACCTGGGGGAGTACCTCGACGAGGAACATGCCGCCGGACTGATTAAATACGTGGACGAATTATACTTGAAGTTCGGCGCCTCCGATAAAGTGTACGGCGGCGATGGCGCCGTCGAAGAAGTAAGTCGAAAGGCAAGCGAATCCGGACTGCGCCTGATACCGACCCCGGTAAGGCACATGGGGACGGAGAACGGCTTCAACGTACTCAAATCCATGCAGGAGTACCTGATGCCGCGCCTGGAATTCAAACTCGGCACAATGGCGGCGAAGGTGCTGGTGAAAGACGGCGTCGTTAAGGGAGTGGAAACCGAGGACGGTCAGAAGCTGCTCTGCAGGTACCTGGTGCTGGCGCCGGGCAGGGAAGGCGCCGACTGGCTGTCAAGGGAGGCGGAGAGACTCAAACTGACCACGCGGCGTAATCCCATAGATGTCGGCGTGAGGGTAGAGGTGCCGGTGGGGGTGATGAAAAAACTGACCGACGTCCTCTATGAGGTGAAACTGGAATACATGTCGCAAAGCTTCAACGACCGCATCCGCACCTTCTGCATGTGTCCCGCGGGCGAGGTAATCATGGAGTCCACCGGGGGGACCGACCCCGTGGTGACGGTCAACGGGCACAGCTACGCCGGGCGCAAGAGCGATAATACCAACTTCGCCCTGCTGGTAAGCACCGATTTCACAGAACCGTTCCACGAACCGATTGCCTACGGTAAATACCTCGCCAGGCTGGCGAACCTCCTCGGCGGGGGAGTGCTGGTGCAGCGGTTCGGCGACCTGCTGGAGGGCCGCCGCTCGACACCGGAAAGAATCGAAAAGGGCAGGGTAAAGCCGACGCTTAAAAGCGCCGCGCCGGGCGACCTGAGCTTCGCGCTGCCTTTCCGTCACCTGACCGGCCTGATAGAAATGCTGATGGCCATGGACAGGATGATGCCGGGTGTGGGCTCGCCGGACACGCTGCTCTACGGGATAGAGGTGAAGTTCTACTCGTTCCGCCCGCAGCTCAGTTCCTGCCTGGAGACGGAAATCGGTAACATGTTCGCGGTAGGGGACGGCACGGGGGTAAGCCGGGGGCTGGTGCAGGCATCGGCATCCGGGCTGGTGGCGGCGGTGGAGATAATGAGAAGGCTCGAACAGAGCTAGTCGGTCTATCCTGACAGGATATTTCATAAAATTTTTCACCGGTACATTAAAATTCATATTGTTTAGTATTGACAAAATATACTGAAAATATTATAATATAAGAAAACTATACGGAGGTTGGTAATGACAGGCGTGATAAGCATCGAGAAAAAGACCTTCGTGGAGGAGGTCGGCGTGGCCTTCGAGCAGATAGGACTGCCCCGCATGGCGGGCAGGGTCTTCGGCTGGCTGCTGATCGCCGACCCGCCTTACCAGTCGGCGGACGAACTTGCGTTCGTCCTGATGGCGAGTCGCGGCTCAATTGGCAACACCCTGGAACTGCTCACGCGGTTCGGATTGATTCAACGGTTCGTCGTGGCCGGAGAAAGGCGCGATTATTTCCAGTTACGGGAAGACGCCATACGCAAGACCGTGAAGCGCGGGCTGGAAGACGAGGTAAAGATGTTCCGCACGCTTGCCGATAGGGGGCTGGACCTGATAAAGAACGAACCGTCGGCAAGGACGCACCGGCTGGAGGAAATGCGGGACAGGTACCAATTCTTGGAAAAAGCCCTGCCGGAACTGATGGCGGACTACGAGGAGGGGCGGGAGAGAAAAAAACTGAAAGCGCTGCTTACGGACGGCGACCGTGAATTATGCGAAGTGTAGTAAAAAGCGTATAAGGGCACGCGATATTGAGAGGTTCTCTTCTTGACAGGGTGTTCAAATACGATTAAAATGATATGGTGCGTTTCATTTATGATATGAGATGCACGGGACTCGATTAATTTGGGGGTCTAGCCGGAGGTAGCGGCGCCCCCTATAATATTGGGGTACTAATACGGAAGGGATGTGATGATACTTGGCTGAAGTAACGGCTGGGGATGAAGAAAGCTTTGACAGTCTGTTAAAGCGATTCAACAGGAAAGTCCAGCAGGACGGTATTTTAGCGGAACTGCGGCGCCGGGAGCATTACGAGAAGCCCAGCATCAAGCGCAAGCGCAAGAAGGCGGCCAAGAAGCGCGGGGCTGCCAAGAGCACCAGAATGTACCGGCGATAAGATATAGATACATTTCAGATAAGCCGATTTAGAACGGAAGACGGGTCATCATGGAGCAGCAAGCAGACCTCAAGCGCAGGATAACCGACGATATCAAGCAGGCGATGAAGAGCGGGGACACGGTGAAAAAGGACACGCTCCGCATGCTGGTGGCTTCGATTAACAACGCCGAGAAAGCCAAACAGGACAAGCTGGACAATGCCGATATCCTGGGCATCATCGCCAAAGAGGTGAAAAAGCACCAGGAGAGCATCGACGCTTTCAAGCAGGGGAACCGGCAGGACCTGGTGGACAAAGAGGCGGCGGAGATGAAGATTTTACATTCGTACCTACCCGAGCAGCTTACCCGAGACGATATTGTTGAAGCGGCGAAGGAAGTCATTGCGGCGGTGGGCGCGCAGGGCCCCGGCGACAAGGGCAAAGTGATGAAGGAACTGATGCCCGGACTCAAGGGGAAGGCGGACGGCAGGGAAATCAACGAGGTGGTGACGGAGCTGCTGGGGCAGTAAGGGCGGTTTTACGTTCGATTAAATAACCCCGTCTCTAAAATATGCTCAATTGAGAAAGCGTATCCAATTCCTACATTCGCTGATCTTTTTAAATTAATACTTAACTTACCAAGAATAGTCATTGTAACTTGCGTAGCCTCAATAGGGTCAATACCCCCGATACTCATTCTTGCGCCAACTCTTGATTGCTCAAGCGGTTGCACGTTATTATTTATTGCTTGTATAAGGGCATCGAAATCTTTCTCTAAACCCGTTTGAGTCCGAGTAACAATACCTATTGCCTCCCCAGAGGTTATTTTAACCAAGGGACCTCCAGAATTGCCGGGATTGATGCTACCATCAATTTGAAAAATGTGTACTTCATCATCGAAATAATCTGCTGATATGTATCCTATGTGCGAAGTAAGATGCTGACTACTAAACGGAAAACCGAAGAAAAGTACCTGTTCACCTACAATTTCATCTTCTATTTTCTTTAGTGAAAATCGATACCTGTCTGCAAGTTCAGGTTCGTCAATTTTTAGGATGGCATAGTCAAATTCGTTTTCTGATGATTCGGCAACAATAGCCCTGAATAAGGTATCAGATGCGTACCTGATAGGTGTTATAGGATTAGAGGCTTGGTCACCAAAAGTAATTTCTATAGAATCAAAAGGACTCCTTCGAATTACATGACTGTTAGTAATTATCAAATTATTAAATAGAAATCCAGAGCCGCTCCCTACCTGGACTCTATCTTTGAACAAAGCTAGCCTTGTGATACCTGAGCGGACAGTTGTTATTAGTTCTTTTGTCATCTCATTACTCCCTTATTCCCCCAGCGCCTTTTCCAGTTCCTCGCAGAGTCGTTCGGGGCTCATGCCGGTGTCAATCACCGACCAGGGTAGTTTCTTATCCATGTCCCAGCGCTGGTTGACATAATGGTCAATATCAAGGTTGCAGGCTTCCACGGCCTTGCGCCAGCCTGCCAGCGAGACCTCTTCCATACCGGCCAGGACTGCCGCCACTTTCTCGTCGCCGCGGGACAGGGCTCCCTGAATCTGGCTCCAGGCGGGGCTTTCCTCGTTGAGCTTGATGCCCTTCAGGGGCAGGGCGCTGTTCAATATCGCCATGCGGCCGGTCAGTGTATCCAACGACGCCATGGGCAGCCACTGGAATGGCGTACCCGCCTTGGGGACGAAGGGGGCGGCGTTCAGGGTGACACGGATGCCGCTCTGTTTACGGTCCAGCCTGTCCTTGATGGACAGTGACAGCCTGGCGATGTCTTCCACGTCTTCGTCGGTCTCGGTGGGCAGTCCCACCATGAAATAGAGTTTCAGCTGGGTAAAGCGCCGTCCGGCAATCATGTCGGCGACCCTCAAAATATCGTCTTCGGAAGTGCCCTTGTTGATAAGGTCGCGCAGTCGCTGGGAACCCGCCTCCGGGGCGATGGCAATGGACTGCGTCTTGCCTTTCTCCAGGGAATCAAGGATATTATCGGAAAGGGAACTTATCCGCAGCGAGCTTATCGATATCTCCGCCCTCAGCTGGTTGAGTCCTTCCATCAGTTCGTCTATCCCGGGATGGTCGGCGACGGCGGGACCCACCAGTCCGATACGGCGGCGCTGACATAAGCCTGCCCGCGCGCGCTTGAGAATTTCTTCCACGGGGTAGAAACGCATTGGCGAGAAGGCAGTGTTCACCAGGCAGAAACGGCAGCCGCGCTGGCAGCCGCGCTCCGCCTCGATGAGGAAAAGCTCGCCGAGTTCCGTCTCCGTGGTCAGTATCACCGAGGTCGTGGTGAAGTCGTCGAAAATTTCAACGTACTGCCGCGCAACGGGACTCTTCGGGGGGTGGGAAGGGACGTAAATACCGGGCAGCGCCGCCAGCGCCTTCAACTGGTCGCTCCGGCTGACCTCCGCCGGCGGCAGCATGTTCTCCTCGAGGGTGGCAACCAGGGCGGGAGTAATTGCCTCCGCCTCGCCGATGCAAAAGCAGTCGAAGAACGGCGTCAGCGGCATGGGATTGGCGGTGACGCAGGGTCCCCCGGCGATAATCAGCGGGTGGGACTCGTCGCGCTCGGCGGCGTACAGCGGGATACCGCTGGCTTTGAGGATACTGACGACGTTGAAGTAGTCAAGTTCGAAGGAAATAGAGAAGGCGATAACGGCGAAGTCCTCCAGCGGACGCCCCGATTCCAGGGCTAACGGGCCTTTCTTATCGTCTTTATCGTAGAAAGCCCGCTCGCAGACCACCCTCAAGTTGTCGTTCAGGATTTTATAGACGGAATGGACGCCCAGGTTGGACATGCCCAGGTAATAAGAATTGGGATAGACGAGGGCTACGGGCAGTCGCCCGCCCCAGTCCTTGATGATGGTGCCATCTTCTCGGGAAAGCCTCGGGCTGGGATGCCCTTTAGCTTCCCGGGGCTTCCTGCCTCTAAACCTCATCAGCTTCTTTCCGGAAGCCGCGAGCTATTTCCAGCAGTCTTTCAGCAGGCGCGAATTAATGGTTATTATCCGGTCGGCGACGTTTCTGAGCTGCTGGGACGTACCCTGCTTACCGAATAGGGCGACCTCGACGTGCTTGCCGTTGTCCTTGACGGCCTGGACGGCGCCGGCGAAATCGTTATCACCGGCGACGAGGATACCGACATCGTAATTGCCCTTGTAGCTGTGCGTAATCATGTCGGTAGCCAGTTGCACGTCAGTCCCTTTTTCGTAAGGGGGAACGGTAGGCCACTGGTTGGTATAGACCAGCCGTCCCAGTCGAAGTTCCGTGTAAGGTATGGAGTTGATGCCGCCGAAGAACGCCTCCTGCTGCTTATAAAGCTCGGGCTCCTGTTTCTGTCCCACTCTGGCGTTATAATAATAAATTCTAATAAGCTGGCGCTTCAGTAAAATCCTGCGGCAGAACTTGCCGATGTCTAAATCCGTTCTTTTAAAATAGTTCTTGAGAGAATGGTAAAGATTGCTGCCGTCGATGAATATCATCACCCTCTCCCCCATAACTAACCTCCTTCATCGCAATAACAGTGCGATAACCAACTTCCGTTTCCTCATGTTACCATATTATATCGCTTTTTACGGAAATAATGCGACTTTATGTCCAGAGGCAGTTGCCCGAGTCTGAAAGCGAATGATATAATCGGCGTATATAACACCTCTTAAAAAGCGTTTCCGGGAGACAAATGTTATGAAGTTGAGTAGAGAAGAAGTACTGCATATCGCCCGCCTCGCCAGGGTTGCCCTCACCGAGGAGGAAATTACGAGATTCAGCGAGCAGCTGTCCAATCTGCTAGAGCACTTCGAGGTATTGCAGCAGGTGGACACGGCCGACGTGCCGCCAACGGCGCAGTCTGTAGCCCTCCAGGGCGTGGTGCGGGAGGACGAGGTGAGACCCTCGATGCCGCCGGAGGAAATCCTCGCCAACGCGCCGCGGCAGGAGGCGGACTGCTTCAAGGTGAGGGCGGTGCTTGAGTAATGAGTATACAGGTCACGATACACGAAGCAAGCAAGCTGTTGAGGGAAAAGAAGGTGTCGTCGGTCGAACTGACCAGGGACTACCTCGCGCGTATCGAAGAGGTGGAGCCGAAGGTCAGGGCGTTGGTGACCGTAACAAACGAACTGGCGCTGGAGCAGGCCAGGAGAGCCGACGAGGCAATCGCGAACGGCGACGGCAGTCCGCTGACGGGGATTCCGATAGCCGTCAAGGACGTTATCTGCACCAGGGGCGTGCGGACGACCTGCTCCGCGAAGATGCTGGAGAATTTCGTGCCACCTTACGACGCCACGGTCATGGAGAAGCTGAACGAGTGCGGGGCGGTAATGGTGGGCAAAGCCAACATGGACGAGTTCGCCATGGGTTCTTCGACGGAGAACTCGGCGTTTTTCCCCACGCATAATCCCTGGGACCTCGACCGCGTGCCCGGCGGGAGCAGCGGGGGCTCGGCGGTGGCGGTGGCGGCGGGTGAAGCCGTCGGCGCGCTGGGGTCGGACACCGGGGGCAGCATCCGCCAGCCGGCGGGATTTTGCTCGGTCGTCGGCATGAAGCCGACCTACGGAAGGGTAAGTCGATATGGTCTGGTGGCCTTCGCCAGCTCGCTCGACCAGATAGGGCCGCTGACGCAGGACGTCACCGACTGCGCCCTGATGCTGAACGCGATAGCCGGGCATGACAAACGCGATTCTACATCCGTACCCGAGCCGGTGCCGGACTACACGAAGTGCCTCAAAGCCGACCTTAAAGGCATGAAGCTGGGCATTCCCAGGGAGTATTACGTCGAGGGTATGCAGCCGAAGGTCGCCGGGGCGATGAAGGCGGCGCACAGGAAGCTGGAGGAACTGGGCGCCGAGCTGGAAGAGATATCCCTACCGCACACGCCCTACGCCCTGGCGGTCTATTATATCATCGCTCCCTCTGAGGCATCAGCGAACCTGGCGCGGTACGACGGCGTGAAATACGGCTATTCGTACGAGGGCGATACTATGTGGGAGTCCATGGAAAAAACGCGCGGAAACGGGTTCGGGCCGGAGGTCAAACGCCGGATAATGCTGGGCACGTACGCCCTTTCCGCGGGCTATTACGACGCGTGGTACGTCAAGGCGCAGAAAGTGCGCACGCTGATAAGGCGGGAGTTCGACGCGGCTTTCGAGAAGTACGACGCCCTGATAACGCCCACCTCTCCCACGGTGCCTTTCAAGATTGGGGAGAAGACGGACGACCCGCTGGCGATGTACCTCTCCGACGTCTGCACGCTGCCGGTGAACATCGCGGGGGTGCCGGGGATATCCATACCGGCGGGCTTCGCGGACGGACTGCCCATCGGCATGCAGGTAATCGGCAGGCACTTCGGGGAGGAAACGATATTAAAAGTCGCCTACGCCTACGAGCAGGCGACCGAGTGGCACAAGAAACGGGCGGAGGTTTAGGATACTAAGCCGTTGATAATGCGAGGGTGGGAAAAGATGAGAAACGGGGGATTAAATAAGAAGCTCTATGATTGTAATACCAATAATACTAGCTTTTCTATTAATCCTTTTGGGATTAACCCTTATTAAATTCTCTCGGAAAATCGTAGATGCCACTTATTTCAGTTTTTTTGGTATTGACACCGCTGCTTTTATAGCAAAACATATATTTAGGAGAAAGCCGAAAAATCCATATGAAGAACCTGGAGTTATCGTACACACATGGTTTATTCGTTTCTTTGGTATCTGGTGTATCATTGTTAGTGCGTTTGTTATATATACCCTTATCTTCGATTAGTTATTTAGCATGAGATTATTTTTTATACCTAGTAATACACAAGTTGATGAAACGAGGGTGGCTTGGGTGGGAATAGATAACAAACGAGGGGGTGGGAAGTTATAAATACGCAAGTCGGCAGCCAGTGGTACAACAAGATCGCCTCGGAAATAGCCCAGTATAAAGTCACGCTGGGAGGAAAAGGCGCGGCGAAATACAAGCTCGACCTGCTCCTGCGGGTTGCTAAAAGGGTAGATGAGTTTGCCGGTATCTGCGCGGAGTGCCAGGCGTACAGGCAGGAAATTACCAGCCTGGCGCAGGGGGTCGGTCTGCTCGTCCAGATGCCGAGCAAAGAAGCCTCGAAGAACCATCACAAGGGTATAAACGTTATCACACAGCACCTGAGGAAAGTCCACAAGCTGGTGGAAAAGGGGCATTACATGGGGATAGGGATAGGTATCGGGTGGGCAATCGGGGCCGCAATAGGGGGAGCGCTGGGCGCGGTTTTCGATAATCCCGGCGCCGGCACGGGCATTGGGCTGGCTCTCGGGGTGGCGGTCGGTTATTACCTCGACAGAAAAGCCAAACAGGAAGGGAAAGTCCTTTAATCATACGGGCTACGGGAGGTGAAACATGAGCAGGGAATCGGTGATGTCTCTGGTGCTGAGGATAATCGCGCTGGCGGTGGCGATAGCGTGCATCGTGCTGGGTCTCCTGGAAAATGCTTCGCTTGAGACCCTGGCGGTGCTGCTCGGGGTGGGAATAGTAGCGCTGGCGCTCGCCGGGATACGCCGGGGCAGCGCTGCCTGAGGAGAGACCTTGGAAAACCCGTCGGTAAGGTGCTACTCCGGGCACACGTACGCCCAGGAGCCGCGTGCTTTTACGTGGCAGGGTGCGGAATATGAGGTGGAAGCGATAGAAAAGGCGTGGCAGGGACCCGGGGAAAGGTTCTTTTTAGTAAGCACAGGGGGTCACAAACGCTTCCAACTCTGCTATAATGAAACCACCAAGCGGTGGTCGGTAATAGAGGTCGTGAGGAGGTAAAGATATGCTGAAAGACGTATTAAAGATTCTTGAGAACGACGCGCGTACCACTCCCAAACAGATAGCCACCATGACCGGAAAACCCGTCGCGGAAATCAACAAGGTTATCAAGCAGGCGGAGAAAGAGAAACTTATCCTGAAATACAAGACAATCGTCAACTGGGACAGGATAGAGGACGAACAGGTCTGGGCACTGATAGAAGTAAATGTCACTCCGGAACCGGAGGCGGGATTCGATATGATAGCAGAGAGAATCGCCCAGTTCGGGCAGGTGCGCTCGCTGTACCTCGCCTCGGGCACGTACGACCTGCTGCTGGTCGTCATGGGCAAGTCCGAGCGGCAGGTGGCGGACTTCGTTTCCGAGAACCTGGCGCATATCGAAGGAGTGAAGGGGACGGTCACGCACTTCGTGCTGAAACGCTATAAGGTTGACGGTGAAATACTGGAAGGCGGGGAGGGGGTCAAGCGGCAGCCGGTAATACTCTAAGGCTGCCTTCCCGGGAGATATCATGTCGGCAAGAAAAGAAGGAAAACAGGAGAGGACCATCTCGGACAGGGTGAACCGGCTTTCGCCCTCCGGGATACGTAAGTTCTTCGACCTGCTGGCGTCAATCGAAGGCGTCATCTCGCTGGGGGTCGGCGAGCCGGACTACGCCACGCCCTGGCATATCAGCGAGTCCGCGGTACGGTCGCTGGAGAGGGGATATACCATGTATACCTCCAACTCCGGCATGCCGGAACTGCGCGAGGAAACGGCGCGGTATCTCCAGGACAAATACAACGTCGATTACGAACCTTACGGCGAGATTTTAATAACCGTCGGGGTCAGCGAGGGGATGGACCTGGCGATGCGGGCGATACTCAATCCGGGCGACCAGGTAATTATACCCGACCCCCATTACGTCGCCTACCCCTCCTGTGTCATTATGGCGGGAGGCGAGCCGGTGCTGGTGCCCACCAGCCAGGAGAACAACTTCGAAGTCGAGGCAAAGGACATCGAGGCGCGGATTACGGATAAGACCCGGGCGATACTGCTCGGTTACCCCTCCAATCCTACCGGCGCGGTGATGAGCAAGGAAAAGCTGCTGGCGGTGGCGGATGTCGCCAAACGTCATAATTTACTCGTCGTCTCCGACGAGATTTACGCGCGGCTCGTCTACGGCGTGGAGCATACCTGTTTCGCGAGCCTGCCCGGGATGAGAGATAATACGATATTGCTGGGTGGGTTCTCCAAGGCGTACGCCATGACCGGGTGGCGCGTCGGCTACGCGGCGGCTCCGGAGGATATCATCGCGGCTATGACCAAGATACACCAGTACACGATAATGTGCGCACCCACCATGGCGCAGGTAGCCGCCATCGAGGCATTAAAGAGCGGCGAGAACAGCGTGCTGGAGATGGTGGAAGACTATAACCGGCGGCGCAAGATAATCGTCAAGGGACTGTGCGATATCGGCTTGAATTGCTTCGAGCCGAAGGGGGCTTTCTATGCCTTCCCGTCCATAACCGCCACGGGCATGAAATCGGAGACATTTTCCGAGAAGCTGCTCATGGAGGAGAAGGTGGCGGTAGTGCCGGGTTCGGCTTTCGGCAAGTGCGGGGAGGGTTACGTGCGCTGCTGCTACGCGACCTCCCTGGCGGAGATAGAAGAAGCCCTGACGCGGATGCAGCGGTTCGTAAAAAAGTATAAGAAGTAGGGGTGGTGACAAGTCACCCCTTTTCCTTTAAGCCCCGTGGAGAGCGGGGTTTTTCTTTCCCACCCGTTCCCGCCCTCGGGGCAATTATGCCCCAAGCCATAGATGATACCGGGCGGTTTGGGTGGGAATAGATAACATACGAGGGGTGGTGGAGTGAACTAACGCCTAGCTGAAGACCCCCAGGACATTCAGTATCGCCCGCAGCCCGAGGTGTCCCAGATATGCCAGGACGATTGCCAATATTGTCTGGCCCGCCAAGGAGACAAGCATCACTTTCCACATGGTGGTACGGGAGGCTCCCATGCTTAATACCATCGGCGTAAGCAGCGGAGTGGGCAAACAGGCCACGATGAACAGGGCCAGAAACCTGTGCTTCTGGGCCAGGCGATACCACCGGGAGGTTTTCACCCTGTTGGTGATGCGGCTTAATATGCCGGTCGATAGGTTTTCCGGCGTGACGACGTTGATGAACGAGGTCAGCAACCTGATACCGGCGTGACCGGTATAGTAAGTGAAAAAGTTGCCCGTAGTACTGCCCAGACCGCCCATGATGCCGATCAGCAGGGGGTTCAGCAGGGCGCCGAGCATGAAGATAAGGATGGAACTGGGGACGAAAATGGGAACAGGGGCCGTAGCCAGGAAGGAAACCAAAAAGATACCGTAATAACTGTGGCCCTGAAGCTTGTCGATATACTCGTAGTTTTTCAGGAGGAAAACGAAGCCGGCGATGGCCGCGCACGAAGTCAGCCCGAAAAAAGTATAATAATATATACGCTTGAACCGGAGGCTGTCAGCCATTGACTCTAACACCCCCGCGCCGGTGTGGAATAGTCATATACAGGAAAGTGAATCCCGGTGCCGCCTGAAAGCATGATGGATTACCCCAGCCCCACGCGTTTCCTGACCTCGGCGAGCATCCCGGCGGCGAGGGGGCGGGCTTTCTCGGCGCCGGCGGCGAGGATAGAGTCGATATGTCCCTTCTCGGCGGTAAGATCCTTATAACGTTCCTGGAGGGGGCGCAGGCATTCGATGACCACCTCCGCCAATTCTTTCTTGAAGTCGCCGTAGCCTTTGCCCTCGAACTTAGCCTCGATATCTTTCTCCTTCTCGCCGGAAATCGACTGGTAAATGGAAAGCAGGTTGAAGATGCCGGGCCGGCTTTCATCGAATACGACGTCCCGGTGGGAGTCCGTGGTGGCTTTCATTATCTTGGAGCGGATAACGTCCGGTGGGTCGAGCAGGGCGATTGAATGCCCGGCGCCTTCCCCGCTGCCGCTCATCTTTTTGGTTGGGTCGTCCAGTCCCATGATGCGCGCGCCTACGTCGGCGATCAGGGGGTGCGGCACCACGAAGGTCTCGCCATAGAGGTGATTGAAGCGCTGGGCTAAATCCCGGGTCAGTTCCACGTGCTGCTTCTGGTCTTCACCCACGGGCACGACGTCCGTCCTATACAGCAGGATGTCGGCAGCCATCAGGGAAGGATAATCGAAAAGCCCCACGCTGACCTGCTCCTTCTGTTTCTCCGCCTTTTCCTTGAACTGGGTCATGCGGTACATCCAGCCCATGGGGATAAAGCAGTTGAGAATCCAGGCGAGTTCCGAATGCTCGTGTACATGCGACTGGACGAAAAGGATGGAGCGTTCGGGGTCGATGCCGGCAGCCATGAGCAAGCCGGCGAACTCGCGGGTTCTGCCCTTGAGCAACTTGGCGTCCTGCGGTACGGTAATGGCGTGCAGGTCCACGACGCAGAAGATATTATCGTATTTATCCTGCTTAGCCGCCCAGTGACGGATAGCCCCCAGATAACGGCCTATGTGAATCTCACCGGTGGGCTTGATGCCGGAAAAAACGCGTTTTTTCATTTATATCTCCTTCGTAAAAAATATAACATAATACGAGTGTAACGACAAGACTGATTGACGTTGTATGCGGCGAGTTGCTACCATGAATTATCCGGGGGTGAGAACATGATAAGAAGCTTTAATGGTAAAACGCCGAAGATAGCCGAATCCGCTTTTATCAGCGAGGCGGCGTACATCGTCGGGGATGTGGAAATAGGGGAGGGCTCGAGCGTGTGGCCCGGGGCAGTAATCAGGGCGGACAGCGGGAAAGTGGTCGTCGGGAAGAATACGGCGATAGAGGACAACTGTATCGTCCATTCCGGCAAGCCGGGCGAAGGCGACGTATCCATCGGCGACATGGTAAACGTGGGACACGGCGCGATGGTGCACGGCAGGAAAATCGGTAACAACGTGCTGGTGGGCATCAACGCCGTTATCCTGCACGGCGCGGAAATCGGCGATTACTGCCTCATCGGGGCAGGCTGCGTGGTGGGCGAGGACATGGTCGTGCCGGAGACCTCGTTCGTGGTGGGGGTGCCGGGCAGGGTCAAGGGGAAGGTGCCGGAGAAGCAGATGCACTGGTTACAAAATGTGCCGCTGGAATACGCGGAGCTGGCGAGGAAGTACAAGGGAGAGGGATTATAGTCTTCTTCTTCTTCATCAGCGGGAGAATATATTAATCTATCCCCCTGTGTCCCCTTCCCCCTAAAGAGAAGGGGGAAGTGTTTTTTAAGAGGGGCTCACGCCCCTCTCCGCAGGCTACGCCCCCTATCAGGAATAGGATGGGTTAAAGGTCATCATATAAAAATATGTTATAATGTCGTTAAAGACGGTGAGGTGAAAGATGAAGACGCTGAAATTACCGGTGGTGATAACACAGGACGAAGATGGCTATTATGTAGCGGAAGTGCCTGTATTGACCAGCTGTTACACCCAGGGCAAAACCAAAGCGGAAGCTCTTGCCAATATAAAAGAGGTCATTCCTTTATGTCTGGAACACATGGCTGAAGAAGGAAATCCGGTGCCGGAAAAATATGTGCTGGAAGAGGTTGAGGTCGCTCTCTCATGACAAAATTGCCGGTCGTTTCCGGTATTGAATGTATCAAGGTATTACAAAAGTCAGGTTATCAAATAAAACGCACCAGAGGAAGCCATACATGGCTGGTCTGTCCGGGGCGTTCCCCTATCCCCGTACCGAGACATCGTGAACTGGGCCGCGGGATTCTTAGGAAAATCATTAAATCCGCCGATATAAGCGTGGACGAATTCGTTGAACTATTAAAAGAATAAAAATCCATAAACTACCCACCCCACTCCTTTTCCCCACCTGAAATCCCTCTCGGTCTCAATTTACCAAAGGGAGACGACCCATCTGTGCAGGAAGTATTGTCCCCCTTTGAAAAAGGGGGATTAAGGGAGATTTTCACAGGGCGGTCTGGGTGGGAAAAGATGAGAAACGATTTATGCTGTTGACAAAAGGCAGGTAGTAGAGTAGAGTTCTGGATACTGAAATGGGGAAAGGTAATTAGGGAAAATGGTTAGAAAAAAGGTGCATGTACCTGCGTATGACTACTACCGCCATAAAGGGGAAAAGCCATCTGGAGCTAAGAAATATGACAAGGAAGTGAATAAAAACGTTAAAAAATATGACAAAACCGTGGGGAAATAAAAGTCGAGATGAAAGTTATAAAGGTTAAACTTTCAGAACTATCGGATGACCCGAGGAAATATAAACTAATTCAAACGAGCGTAATGAGTAGGATATTCGGAAAAGAAGAATACACACTTTTTGAGAGTTACCAGACAAATTTATTGTACATAATCCAAGAACTAGCTAATATCTTGCATGCTAACGGTATTAAATGTGAAATAACCTCCTTCACAGAACCTGAAAGAGGGCAGAATATATATAACCTGTGGGTTAGAACAAGGCATCCAACAGCAGTAGAGTACATACCCTAATCTAAATCATTGAAGTGAATGAATAAAAAAAAAGACCCGCCTTTTACAGCGCCTCTTCTCTTAAGTATATCTAATACCAACCCTGAAACAGGTCAAGCCCTCGTCATTTAACATCATGTCATTCCGGCGAAAGCCGGAATCCAGTCACCTGCCTCCCCGCCTGGATTCCGTATCAAGTACGGAATGACATTGGGGTAGTTTAAATATAAAAAAGACCCGCCTTTCACAGCGGGTCTTCTCATATTATCTATCTAATACCAACCCTGAAGCAGGTCAAGCCCTCGACCATTAGTACGGCTTAGCTCAATACATTACTGCACTTACACACGCCGCCTATCAAACAGGTAGTCTACCTGCGGTCTTACTCCTCCCCCCGAAAGGGAAGGATGGGAGATCTTATCTTGGGGTGGGCTTCTCACTTAGATGCTTTCAGCGATTATCCCTTCCAGACGTAGCTACCCAGCTGTGCCCTTGGCAGGACAACTGGCACACCAGAGGTCTGTCCCTCTCGGTCCTCTCGTACTAGAGAGAGCTCCCCTCAAATCTCCAGGCGCCCACGACGGATAGAGACCGACCTGTCTCA